>JAJYSZ010000115.1 GCA_021793315.1 Bacillota bacterium
CTGAGATTGACAATGGTAAGCGAGATGGCGTTACAACCGCTGAAGCCGAGCGTATCAAAGCACTCGAGAAGGAAGTAAGAGAACTCCGTAGAGCCAATGAGATACTCAAAGACGCGTCGATTTTTATGCCGACTCTGCGATTATGTCGAAAACCATGTGTGCAGGTAGGCTTCGCTCCTGGTCAGCCAGCGCTTCAGCTGGCGATGCTGTCGGCATAATCGCTTTGTTCTGAGGGATACTTATCCTCTTCATTCCATGGGAGAGGAGAGGACAGTGTCCGTCATAGGATCGAGCGATCCAATGGGATCGTTCTTGGATTATGCACCAGGATTTCGTCGTTACCTGTCAGGGCTTGGCTATTCTGTTTGGGCTAGCGAGAAACACCTCTATCTGATGGTTCACCTGAACCGCTGGCTTGAGATGGAGGGCATTTCTTTCTGTGATCTGACCACTTCAAGAATCGAGGAGTTTTTCTATGCCCGACGCCTTGAAGGAAGATCTAACCTGCGTAGCCCACGCTCGCTCGAGCCTTTGATGACCTACTTAGGCGAACTGGGAGTAACGCCAAAGCCAGAAATTCCAACGGAACCACGAGATGTGTTCATTGTCAACTACCGTGGCTACCTCACAAGCGAACGGGGCTTGACCGAGGGAACTGCCCGCTTCTACCTGTATGTCGCTCGGCTGTTTGTAATGGACCGGCCCGGCGTTACACAAATCGAATGGGCGAGCCTACGCGCTCATGATGTAACAGAATTCACTACTCGGACTTGCCGAGGCCGAAGCATCTCCTCGACTCGCCAGGTCATCTCTGCGCTTCGTTGCCTTCTGCGTTTCTTACGTCTGGAAGGAGTGACTGACCTCGATCTCGACCAGGCTGTTCTATCGGTGGCTGGAAGAAGTCCGTCACTTCCACGAGGGATCAACTCTGCCGAGGTGACTGCGCTTTTGGACTCTTGTGATCGTGTGAGTTCCATTGGTCGCAGGGACTACGCGATCTTATTGTTGCTCTGCCGGTTCGGGCTGCGAGGTGGAGAAGTGATCGGCCTCAAGCTCGACGACATCGACTGGAAATCTGCAGAGATTATCGTAACCCGAAAGGGTGGTAGTAGAGACCGCCTGCCGCTTCCAGCTGACGTAGGTGCCGCACTTGCGGACTACCTGCAGTGTGTACGCCCACAGGTAGCAAGCAGGTGCGTCTTTTTACGCCTGGCTGCTCCTATCCGGGGATTGGGCAATACCGGTACAATCCGTTCCGTCTTGGACCGGGCCTGTTCAAGAGCTGGGATAGCCTATGCCAGTCCACACCGCTTGCGCCACACAGTGGCGACCGAGATGCTCCATGCAGGGGTTTCCTTGAGTGACATCGGCCAGGTCCTTGGACACCGCGGAACTGCCGTCACCGCCAACTATGCCAGGGTGGACATCGACAGACTGCGGGCCGTTGCCCGATCCTGGCCGGAGGTGGTGGCATGAACACTCTCAAGATTGCCTTGGATGATTACCTTGCGTTTCGTAGATCACTGGGTTACAAACTTGAGCGTTCTGGTCAAGTTCTGGCGAGCTTCGTCGACTATGCCGAGTCGGCCGGTACCGAGCACATTAGCACTGATCTGGCGGTGTCCTGGGCGCTCCTGCCATCTAATCCAGACTCACAATGGCGCGCTGCTCGCCTGGGAATGGTGCGCAGCTTCGCCCGCTACCTTTATGCCATCGACCCATCTCACGAGGTTCCTCCGACTGGGCTCATACCGAGAGGCCGCGGACGGCCCGCACCCTATATCTACTCGGAAAACGAGGTCACGGCGCTAATGCTAGCCTCCCGGCGGCTTCGTTCACCTATTCAGGCGGCGACCCTCGAAGTCGTCATTGGCTTACTCGCAGTTAGCGGACTCAGGGTCGGGGAGATAATTCGCCTGAACAACGGCGATGTCGACTTCTGCGGTTCAACGATTATCGTGCGGTTCTCAAAAGGCGGAAAATCCCGAGTCGTTCCCATCCAAGAGAGCACCGTCGAAGCACTGCAATCCTACGTATTTTTGCGAGATCGGTGGTTTCCCCAGATGCGGAGCGAGAGCTTGTTCGTCTCAACCGTCGGCCGACGTTTGCACACCTGCAACCTGGATGCCACATTTGCCAAAGTGCTCTCGTTGGCAGGTCTGCCGACTCGAGCTAATCGGCATGGGCCACGACTAGGGGACTTCCGACATAGCTTTGCCGTACGGACCATGCTTGAGTGGCACATGGACGGGATCGAAGTGGCACCTCGTTTGCCAATACTCTCGACGTATTTGGGACACGTCAACCCTGCATCGACCTACTGGTATTACTCCGATTCCCGGGTTATTCCGATACCTGCCTCCTTGTGCGTGTGATGGGCCTGTGGCCTGGGGTGACGTGCTCGAGTGACTGTCGCTTGTCGGGATATCCCGATGTGTCATCTGCGTGCGTGAGGTCCATTTCCTGACGTTCTCTGCTTATGTGATGGTGCCGCCATGTTCGTCCGAACGGCGGGTTTCACCAAGTGAAGGAGACAGTGCCATGGGATTGAAGGTGTCCGGGCTGGCTGATGCCGTGCTCGGCGTGGTTCAAAGTGTGGGCGTATCGAGCGACACGGTCGCTCGCTACGCCAAGTGCTGCGATGTGGTCGTGGAGTTCTGCGGCCGACGGGGCCTCGACGCCTTGTCAGACAGCGCGATCGAAGAGTTCGTTGCGTGCCAGCAGGAGCGTGCGCGCCGCGGTGAGATCGGCCCGAACAGGCGGAACGCCCTGGTGAAGTCAGCCTGCTTGATGCTGGAGTTCCAGACGACCGGTGCCGTGGCTTGGCGGATGATGAGCCCAGACCCTGATCTCATCCTCAGCAAGAGTGCCCGTGTCGTACTGAAGCAGTTCGCTGCGGTGGCCAGCCTGGAGCTGGCCCCGGGATCAGTGAGGCTGCTGGCTGGCGAGATCCGCCAGTTCCTGGCCTATCTCGACCGTGCCGGCCGGGACGCTGTCAACACAGTCACTGCGGATGACGTCCGGGGGTTTCTGGTCGAGGTCGCCCCCAAGCGAACAACGGGCACCGGCAATGTGGTGTGGTCGCTCAAGAGATTCTTCGTCTTCCTCAACGCCGCCGGGCTCAGCGACGTGCGCGTCGATGGTCTGCTCGGACGTGGCGCGCCTCGGCGGGTGCGGGCGCTGCCGTGCTTTACCCGTGAGGAGACCGACTGTCTCATCAAGGGGATCGATACCGGGACCCCGTGCGGGAAGAGGGACCACGCGATGGTCGTGCTCGCGGTCTCGACCGGACTGCGCTGTTGCGACATCGTCGCGCTGCGACTGGACGAGATCGACTGGCGCCGCGACGAGATCCGGCTTGTCCAGGCCAAGACGTCCAGGCCGCTAGTGCTGCCGCTGCCCGCGCTGGCGGGTAACGCCGTCGCGGAGTGGATCTTGCACGGTCGCCCCGACTGCGACGCCCCGGAAGTGTTCGTCCGGCTCCATCCGCCGTATGTGAAGCTCGGGAACTCGACCGGCTCGACCCTCATGCGCCGCCGTCTGGCCCGGGCCGGCATCGGTCACGCGGCCGGTGACGGCAAGTCGTTCCATGCCTTGCGCCGCACCGTAGGAACAAGGCTCATCGAGTCTGGGGCCGGGCTGCCGCTGGCCGCACAGATCCTGGGCCATGCCCGCATCAACTCCTCCCGCCGCTACTTCTCCCTTGCCAGCGAGCAGCTCCGGCAGTGCTGCCTGCCGCTGGAGAGGTTCGCCTGCACCAAGGAGGGACTGCGATGAGCACGTTCACCAGCAATTTCGCGCCCGAGATCGAGGCGATGCTCGAATGGCGGACCTCGCTGGGACACAGCCCGCGCGACATGCGAAACGCGATGGCCGGCTTCGACAGGTTCTGCGTATCGCATCACCCCGGCGAGACGGTGCTGACCTGGGAACTAGCAACCGCATGGTGCAAGGACACGGCGAGGGGCACCTGGGGCACCTACCGAAGCCGCGCAATCCGCGAGTTCGGCAAGTACCTCCAGCTGACCGGGACAGAGGGATTCATCGTGCCCTCGGCGTGGATCGCCAGCCCGGTCCGGAGCCTGCCGCACATGTTCACCGACGACGAGCTGGCCGCCTTCTTTCGGGCCGCCGACTCCCTCGGCCCCGAGTACCGCAGCCCGTTGCGCGAGTACACGATCCCGGTTATCTTCCGCCTGATCCTCGGCGCGGGCCTGCGCCCGCCCGAAGCCCGTCGTCTGCGTCGCCGCGACGTTGACGCCGACGACGCGATGGTGATAATCGAGCGGTCGAAACGGAACAAGGACCGCCGCGTTCCCGTCACCGGCGACCTGGCCGGGCTGCTTGGCCGCTTCGATCACCTGGTGGACCTGCAGCACACCCGGACCGGGAATGGTTCTTCGAGGACAAGCATGGGCGCCTGTACTCACCGTCCTGGCTCATCGCCAGCTACCACCTGTGTTGTGAGCGGGCGGGTGGGATCGCGCCGTTCTCAACCCCTTACACGCTGCGGCACAATTACGCGACCCGCACGCTGATGCGCTGGGTCGAAGAAGGCAGGGATCTCGAGGCCTGGCTGCCTTACCTAGCTGCCTACATGGGGCACGAGAAGTACTCCTCGACGGCATGGTACGTCCACCTGCTGCCCGGGCGCCTCGCGGCGACCGGGCTGACCTCCGCAGCCGGCATCATCCCGGCGGTGACGTCATGAAGACCCGCCAACAGACCGCGGACGGCTTCTACCGGCACCTTCGCGAGTGGTTTACCGCGTTCCTGCCCCGCCAGCGCGGTGCCGCCGGGAACACGATCACCTCGTGCCGCCATACTTGGAACATGCTGCTCGGCTACGCCGCCGGACATCACCGCGTCGCGGTCGAGAAGGTCACGTTCGCTATGATCGACCGGGCTACTGTCACCGCGTTCCTCGATCACATGCAGGCCACGAGATCGTGGACGGCCTCGACTCACAACCAGCGCCTGGCCTGCATCAGGTCGTTCTTCACTTACGCGGCCGCCGCCGAGCCGACACTCGCGATCTACCTTGCCGACCTTGCCGCCATCCCTCGGCTCAACGGCCCGGCTGCGGCGCCGGTGAAGTACATGACCACGGACGCGGTCACGGCGCTGCTCGCCGCCCCGGACTCGGGCACCCGGCTCGGGCTGCGCGACCAGTTCTTCATGATCCTCATGTATGACCTCGCTGCCCGCGACGCGGAGATGCTCGCCCTGAACCTTGCCGACATCGACCCCAGGCGGCTCACCGCGGATCTGCTTGGGAAAGGCTCCAAGCCCCGTCGCCTGCCCATCACGACAGAGACGGCCCGGCACTTCGGCCGCTACGCCGCCGTCTTCCACCCCAGCCTGGAACCGGGGGCACCGATGTTCTACACCGTGCGGAACCATCGTCCGGCACGGATGTCCGACGACAACGTCGCCAGGTTCGTACGCCACCATGCCGCTACCGCCAAGGCCAGGTGCCCCGACGTTCCGGATCGGGTCCACCCTCATATGCTGCGCCACTCACGCGCGATGCATCTCTACCAGGCGGGCATGCCCCTGGCCCTGCTCACCGAGTGGCTCGGGCACGCTGACCCTGAAACCACGCTCATCTACGCGCACGCAGACACTGAGATGAAGCGCCATGCCCTTGAGAAAGCAAACAGCACAACAAGCCAGAGTCCTCTTCCGGCCCCGTTGTGGCACGACCGCGACGATATCATCCAGCGCCTCTGCGGGCTCAAGGAGTGACATCGGATTATCCCGACAAGCGACAGTCACTCGAGCACGTCACCCCAGGCCACAGGCCCATCACAAGCACAAGGAGGCAGGTATCGGAATAACCCGGGAATCGGAGTAATACCAGTTATTCCGATCTCGGAATAACTGGTATTTCTCGGCATCACCAGAGCTACTGGCGGCAGCGGTCCAACGGCTGACGCGCCACTTGGAGGTTGATGAGCGATGACAGCCTTGGCTCCGACGCTTCAGACGTTTTTCACCCAGCGATTGGCAGCTCAGCGCCACGCCAGCACCAATACTATCGCTTCATATAGGGACACCTTTCGTCTGCTGTTGACCTTTGTGCAGGAAACCAAGGGAATCGCACCGGAAAGGTTGTCAATTGAGGATCTCGATGCACCATTAGTCAGTGATTTCCTCGACTATTTAGAAACCAGACGTGGCGTAACAGCTCGAACGCGCAACAGTCGGCTGGCAGCGATCCACTCACTGTTCAGATTTGCTGCGCTTTGCCATCCAGAACACTTGGCGCTGATACAGCGGGTTCTCGCCATCCCAGCCAAACGCGCCACCAATGCAGTGGTCTCCTATCTGACAAAACAAGAGATTGAGGCGTTGCTTAGGGCACCTGACCTCAGTTCTCGAACCGGGAGGCGAGATAGGGCGTTGCTTTTGGTGGCGATCCAAACAGGTCTGCGGGTATCTGAGATCACCGGGCTCAAGTGCCAAGACGTGGTCTTCGGAACTGGTGCATACTTGAACTGCACAGGGAAAGGGCGGAAGCAGCGATCCACTCCTATTCGGCGCGATACAACAACAATACTGCGTGCCTGGATAAACGAGTATGACGGGAGCCAAGCAGACCCGCTCTTCCCCAGACCTGGCGGGAAGCCACTCAGCCGGGATGCTGTCAGCCGGATTGTTGCCCGTCACGCTGCTACTGCAGCAAAGCAGTGTCCATCCATCGCCAAGAAGAACGTGACTCCACACGTCTTGCGCCACAGCTGTGCGATGCAACTGCAACTGGCAGGTGTAGGCGTTGCTGTAATCGCCCTCTGGCTCGGACACGAGTCGATTCGGTCCACAGACATTTACCAACATGCCGATCTTGCTATCAAAGAACGCGCTCTCGAATGTATTGCCCAACCACCTACAGGCCGTGGACGTTACCAACCACCAGATGCTTTACTTGCGTTTCTGGAACGGCTGTGATTATGCCGACAGCATCGCCAGCTGAAGCATTAGCTGACCAGGAGCGAAGCCCACCTGCACACATGGTTTTCGACATAATCGCAGAGTCGGCATAAAAATCGTTATGCAGAAATCCACATAACGATTTTCTTCGCGACCGAGCTGAACGGTCAACCCAGGAAGTAGTGCGCTACATCGATTCCAGAAAGTCGATCTGGGGAGTTCAGCCGATCTGCAGGGTATTGCAGTT
>JAJYSZ010000024.1 GCA_021793315.1 Bacillota bacterium
GGACTCGTTATCGGTATCTGCCTTGCGTGGGCCACAAGAGATGCCCAAGCCGTCCCCGGACCTGTGCCCTGGTTCTCGTAGAATCCGAAGACCATCGGCCGCCAGAACAGGCTCAAGGCTGCACGAGGCACGGAAGGATGGCGTGGCGACTTGGCCTGACGCGCAAACACGAAGACCAGCAGCACCAGAAAGAGCGCCGCGACAAGCGCGGGGTAGCGCCACCGGCGCAGGAGCTCGTCCATGGCTCCCCTCCCTCCGCTTCCTAGGCTGGCCGAAGGCTGTCGCACGATGCATGGCAAGAAGCGGGCGGGGCCCGGCGCTCTGCGCCCGTCCCCGCCCGCTGGCGATCTTCTATTCTGTCGCGCCTGGGCCTTTCTGGCGCACCCAGAGCACCTCGTAGAGTTCGTCGGATCCGCGCGGCAGGGGCCGCTCAGGTACCAGCAGCACGCGCAGCGCCGTCTGGCGTCCGCCGATGTCGACCACCAGCTCGTCGCCGACGCGAACCTCGGAGGCCGGCTTGGCCAGCTTGCCGTTCAGCGTGACCCGCCCCGTCTCGGCGGCATCATGCGCGATCGTTCGACGCTTGATCACGCGTGCCACCTTGAGCCACTTGTCGAGGCGCAGGGCGCCACCTCCTCACCCAGACGAAGCAAGCCGGGAACATCCGCTGGATGCTCCCGGCCCTCAGCAACACGCCCTACTTGGCGACCGAGTCCTTGAGAGCCTTGCCAGCCTTGAAGGCCGGTACGCGGCTCGCAGGAATCTTGATCTCCGTCTTGGTCTGCGGGTTCAGGCCCTTGCGCGCAGCGCGCGACCGAACCTCGAAGGTACCGAACCCAACGAGCGAAACCTTGTCTCCACCGGTCAAAGCTTCTTCGACCGTCTCAACGAAGGCGGTGACCGCCTTGTCCGCGTCCTTCTTGCTCATCCCGGCGCGTTCGGCGACCTTCGCAACCAGCTCGGTCTTGTTCGTAGGTACCCCTCCCTGTGCCGATTGTCGACGCCTATGATTCGTCAATTGGTCACTCATTCCTTCTTTCCTCGCCCATAACCTGCGCAGATTGCGCCATTTTCCACGCTTGCGCAGCCTGTTCCGGCCCCGCGGCGGACAGGCGCCGGCCAAGCAGGGCCTCCGCGCGCTTGCAGCGCGCCTTCAGCGCAGAGAGCGAGCGGCGCGCCTCCAGTTCGAGATCCTCTCCGGTGGCCACGCGCTGCTCGAAAAGTGCCGTGTAGCCGCCCTCTTCCAATTCGCGAATGCCACAGCGCATGAGTTTGCGCATGGCCTTCTCAAGTGCTGCAAGAGAGGATAATGAGGCAGGTATGCCGTCAAGTTCGCTTTGCCGACGCGTCCCCTCCTCTGCCTTGAGCTGCTCCCAGCGAGGCAGGAAGTCCTGCGCGCTCGCGTAGTGCTCATCGCCGAACACGTGCGGATGGCGCCGCACCAGTTTGCGCCATAGTCCGTCCGCGACATCCGCGAGGGCATAGCTGCCCTCTTCGCGGCCGATCTCCGCGTGGAACAGCACTTGCAGCAGCAAGTCTCCCAGTTCTTCCACAATCCCATGCAGATCGGCCTCAGAAAGCGCGTCATAGGCCTCCGCCGCCTCCTCCAGCAGGTACGGCAGCAGAGTTTCGTGGCTCTGCTCGCGGTCCCACGGACAACCCCCGGGTGCGCGCAGGATCGTCATGACCGCCGCCGAGGCCGCAAACGGTAACGCGGTTTGGCTGCCGATCGGCGGCACGTAGAGCACCTCGCAAGGCCTGCGTCCGGCGGCGAGTTCGGCAAGGGGACCATCGAGTCTGCGCCCCTGGCCGATCAACGTGCCCTGGGAAAGCGTCAGAAGCGCCTGCGGCAACCCGGGATCCCGATCTCCGTAGACGGCCACGCCCTGTCCGGCCGGCCAGGGATCGCGGCGGCTCGCATGCCGGCTTACGGTGCCGACGGGCAGGCCGAGGGCAAGGACGAGCGGCTCTGCAAAGTGCACCCGCGCTCCCTGCGCAAGACCGGCGAGCAACCAGGGGTCGTCCACCTCCGGCCCACCTGGGAGCAACATGACGTCATCCGAGCCAAACCGCGCGGGGAGCTCCGTGGCCGCGGTCAGCCCGCGGGGCGCGAGCACCGCACGGTAGAGTCCGTCCGGCGCAAAAACCTGCCCTGCCGGCAGCTGCGGCAGTTCCTGCCTGAAGCCGGTGCCGAAGATCTGCACGTCGCTCTCATCTCCTGCCCTGCAGCATGCTCCGCACGCGCTGTGCAATGCTGCGAAGGGCTTCCCGCTCGCCCGGCCCGAACCCTCCCAGCACGCCCAGCACAGCGAGGTACGTGGCACCCCCCAGTCCGACGACGAGCAGGGTTCCGAGTCCAGACGGCGCTGGCAGAAGCCTGATCACGGCTGACATCCCGGCCACGGCCACAATCGGCGGCAAGGCCCAGCTGCCCAGGGCCGGCTGGCGCGTCAGCCGGCTCACGGCAGCCACGTTGAGTGCGGCCCAGGCAAAATAGGCCGAACTCGTCGCGAGGGCCGCGCCGAGGATGCCGAAAGCTCGCACCAGCACGAGGCTCAGCACAAGTTTCACCAGCGTGGCGGCACCGAGATTCGCGAGCGGCCGCCACGTATAGCCACGACCCTGCAGGGCCGCGGCTGCCACCTGACCAAAGCCGAAGAGCAGGGCACTCGGCGCGAGCGCCGTCAGCATCTGCGCGGCGGCGGCACTGCCGAAGAAGAGCTGCACGATCGGGCCGCTGAGCAGGAACAGACCCGCCGCCGCAGGCAGCAGCCAACGCCAGGCCGCGGCCAGCGCGTCGCGCGTCAGGGCGCTTGCCTCGGCTTCGTCCCCTTTGGCTGTCGCCGCGGACACGGCAGGCACCAGCGCAATCGCGATGGCTCCGCTCAGGATGGCCGGCAGAGCCACCAGCGGCATCGCGTAGCCGCTCAGCACGCCGTAGGCACCTGTGCGGCTGTGGGCGCTGTAACCGCGCTGCTGCAGGGCCGTCGGCACGACGACGAGATCCACAAGCTGCATGAGTGGCACGCCGAGCCCCGTCACCGTGATCGGCAGGGCGAGGCCGAGGAGCTCCGTGAGAATGCGCCGCGTCGGCAGGCCCCGACGCCCGCCTCGCGGCGGCGGCCGCAGGCGTCGCAGCACCATCAGGACGCCCAGACCCGCCAGGGCGCCGATGCCCGCGGCTCCGGCGGCGCCGGCAGCCGCCCAGGCGATGCCGAGCGGCCGCAACACGTACGCCAGCACGACGATGCTCACCACGCGAACCAACTGCTCGAGCACCTGGGAGATCGCCGTCGGTGCCATCTGCTGATAGCCCTGGAAGTAGCCGCGCAGGGCGGACATCGCGGCCACCAGCAGCACGGCCGGCGCCACGGCCGCGATCGAGAGTGCGGCGCGTGGGTCGCGCGCCACGTGCTGCGCCAGCCAGGGCGCAGCCAGGAAGAGGCCAGCCCCACCCAGGATGCCAAGCACGAGCAGCACGCTCGTCGCGACGTGCAAGATGCGCTGGGCCTCGCGATGCGCGCCCTGCGCGGCACTCTGCGCCACCATGCGCGATACGGCCACCGGCAGCCCACCCGTGGCAATGGCCAGCGTCAAGGCGTACGCCGGGTAGGCCATGTGGTAGAGGCCGACGCCCTCCGGGCCGAGCAGGCGCGGCAAGAGCAGGCGATAAAGGCCGAGCAGCCGGCTGAGGATGCCGCCCAAGAGCAGAAGTCCGGTTCCCTGCCAGAAGGCCACGGGCCGACACCCCCATACATTCCATGCAGGTGTCAGCGCCGTATGCGAAAAGACCGCCGCTCCGTCGGGAGCGGCGGTCTCGGGATCTGTCGATCTAGAGACCGTAGAGCGCGTGCGCAGCGTGCTGGAGCACCGTCGTGACGAGCGATGGCAGCAGGCCGAGCACCAGCGTGCCCACGAGCATCGCGCCCACCGCAAACTGCTGGGCCCAGTGGGCCTTGGGAGCCACAGGCGCCTCCGCCTCGGCGTGCTGGAACATGTACGCGATCGGCCGCAGGTAGTAGTAGAGGCTGATCATGGTCCCGACCAGGATCGCGATCGCGAGCAGCAGGCCGCCGGAGGCGACCGCGGCGCGGAGGATGTAGAACTTGCCGGGGAACCCGACGAGCGGCGGGATCGAGGCGAGCGAGAGCAGGAAGAACGACATGGCGGTCGCGAGCCACGGCCTGCGGTAGAAGAGGCCGCGGTAGGCGGGCAGTTCCGCACCTTCCTCGTTCTCGCCGGAGAGGGCGGCGACCACGGCGAACGCGCCGAGGTTCATGAAGGCGTACGCCACGATGTAGAACATGCCGGCGCCGATGCCGGTCTGGCTGTTCGCGACGATCGCCACGACCAGGTAGCCCGCCTGCGCGATACCCGAGTAGGCGAGCATGCGTTTCATGTTGGTCTGGCGCAGGGCCGCCAGGTTGCCGTACAGGAGGGTCAGTACCGCGATGAAGCTCAGGACCGGCTGCCAGTGCACCAGGGCGGCCGGCAGCGCCACCGTGAGCAGCCGGGCCAGCACGCCGAACGCGGCTGCCTTGGTGCCGACCGACATGAACGCAGTGACCGGGGTCGGGGCGCCCTCGTAGACGTCCGGAACCCAGTTCTGGAACGGTACCAGAGCCAATTTGAAGGCAAGCCCGGCCATCACGAGACCGGTTCCGAGTTCAAGGTAGAGCGGCTGGGTGCCGACGTTCTGCAACAGAGCCGTCTGGATGCCCTCCAGCGTGACCGACCCTGTCGCCCCGTAAAGGAAGGCAAGGCCGTAGAGGAAGATGCCGGAGGAGAAGGCGCCGATCAGGAGATACTTCATCGCCGCCTCGCCGGACTTCTCACGGTGACGGCGGAAGCCGGAGAGGATGTAGAGCGGCAGCGACAGCACCTCAAGGCCGAGGAAGATCGACAGCAGTTCGACGGCCGACGTCAGCACGATCATGCCGATCGCCGCCCAGAGCACAAGCGCCACGTAGTCCGATCCGGCTTCCACCTCGCGCATGCCAAGCAGGAGGCCGGCTAAGGCGGAGATCAGGATGGCGGTGTCCATGGCGAGGGAGAAGTGGTCCGCGACGATGGCGCCGCCGAAAGACGCTTGCACCGGTCCCTGCCAGAGCACCGGCAGGGTGCCGAGCGCCACGAGGACGCCGAGTGCCCCGAGGTAGTTGAGCCAAGGGCTGTGCTTCTCGCGCAGGAAGAGCGCGATCAGCAACACGAGCACGGAGGTGACCAGCAATACGATCTCCGGCAGGACGCCTAGGGGATTGATGACAGGGAAGTTCACTTGACCTGCACCTCCGACGTCACGGCGGACGGCCCCTGTGCCGTCGTCCGCACCGATTGCGAGACATGCGTGAGGGCAGGTCCGATGGTCTTGGTGATGGCGGCCGGGTAGAGGCCGAAGAACACCATCGCCAGGATCAGCGGCGCGATCAGGGCGATCTGCCCGCCCTTGATCTCAGGCCGGTCGCCTGGCGCCCCGTCCACTGCCCTGGGCGTTCCGTGCGCGACCTTCTGGAACAGGCGGATGAAGTACGCCGCAGAGAGGATGACGGAGATCACCGCAATCCAGGCCCACGCGGCATGCGCCATGTAGATGCCGGTGAGCAGCGTAAGTTCCCCCGCGAAGCCTTGCAGGCCCGGCAGGCCGAGTCCCGTGAGCACGGCGATCAGGAAGAGCCCGGCAAGAATCGGACCCCTGGCCTCAAGGCCTCCGAGGGCCTCGAGATCCCGCGTGCCGAGCCGCTCCTCCACCAGACCGAACAGCAGGAAGAGGCCTGCCGCGTAGATGCCGTGGTTGAACATCTGCAGTACGGCGCCCTGCAGCCCGGTATAGCTGAGTGCAGCGATGCCCAGCAGGACGAGACCGAGGTGCGAGAGCGACGAGTACCCGATGACGAGTTTGCCATCGCGCTGCGCCAGGGCGACAAAGGCGCCGTAGAGGATGCTGATCAGGGCCAGCACCCCCAGCACCGGCGCAAAGCGCTGGGCCGCCGTCGGCATGATCGGCAGCGCGATGCGCAGGAAGGCGTAGAGCGCGGTCTTCGAAAGCACCGACGACAGCATGGTCGTGACAGGCGCCGGGGCCTCCGCATAAGCCTCAGGCATCCAGCTGTGGAACGGGAAGGTCGGAATCTTGACGAGGAACGCGAGGGCAAACGCGGCGAACAGCCACATCTGCATCGACACTGGCAGGCTGAGGTGGCTCAGGGTCGCGATGGAGAAACTCCAGTGGCCAAGCTGCAGGAACGCCTCGTAGCCCAGCACCACGACCGCCGCCAGCATCAGGAGGCTCGGGACCAGGGAGTAGATCAGGAACTTGATCGCTGCCCGCTGCCGCCTGGGTCCGCCGTAGCTGGCGATCAGGATGTAGGCGGGGATGATCATGGCTTCCCAGAAGACGTAGAAGACGAACAGGTCCGCCGCAAGGAAGACGCCGATGGCGGTCGCCTCGAGCAGCAGGAAGAGGACGTAATACGTCCGGTCGCGGGCTGGGGTCCAGGCGATGGCCACCGCCGAGACCACAGTCGTCAGAATCAGCAGCACGAGCGCGAGTCCGTCAAGCCCTAAGGCCCAGTTCACGCCCCAGGCACTGATCCACGGCACGCTGATCAGGGTACCGTAGCCCGTGCCATGGCCGTAGGCGGCCGGGATCAGGTAGAGCGTCAGCAGGAACGTGAGGACGGCCACTCCGAACGCCGTCCAGCGCGCGGCCTTGGCAGGCAGCAGGAGCAGGAGGAGAGCGCCCAGGACCGGCAGGAAAAACACGACTTCCAGCATTCCCAGCACCTCCTACTGCACCAGAGTAAGGTAGGCCACGATGGCCACTCCGCCGATGAGCACCGCTAGGCCGTAGCGCCGCAGGAAGCCGTCCTGGAGTGGCGCCAGCGCCTCGCCCCAGGCCTTGACCAGCGCCGCGATGCCCATCACGATGCCATCCACGACCACCCGATCGAAGAGATCGAGCACGATGGCGAGGTGGTCGGACGTCCAGACGAGCGCCGCGTGGCCGATCTCGTCGATGTAGTACTTGTTGTAGAGCACCTTGTGCACGCCGCGGGCGCCCTCCGGCAGTTCCGTGCGCACCTCGCCGCGGCCGAAGTACAGCCACGCGACGTAGATGCCCACCAGGACGAGCACCGCCGTCAACGCCATGGCGCCCCAGTTCGGAGCTGCCGAGGCGGCCGCGATGGTGCCGCCGGGGTAGCGGGCGAACACGGGTGCGAGCCAGTTGTCGAAGAGGCTCCAGGCACCCGGCACGTTGAGGTAGCCGCCGAACAGCGCGCCGACCGCCAGGACGATCAGCGGGATCGTCATCACCTTCGGCGACTCGTGCGGGTGGCCCTCACCGCGGTACGTGCCGTGGAACGTCAGGAAGATCAGGCGGAAGATGTAGAGGGCAGTGAAGAACGCCGTCACGACACCGACGAGCCAGAGCCAGAAGTGGCCTGAGGCCAACGCCTGGCCGAGGATCTCATCCTTCGAGAAGAAACCCGCGAAGAGCGGCACGCCGGCATTTGAGGCGGCACCGATCAGCATGGTCCAGTAGGTGATCGGCAGCAGCTTCTTGAGACCACCCATCTTGCGCATGTCCTGCTCGCCGCTGACCGCGTGGATTACGGAACCGGCGGCGAGGAAGAGCAGCGCCTTGAAGAAGGCGTGCATGGTCAGGTGGAAGATGCCCGCGGCAAAGGCGCCGATGCCCACCGCCAGGAACATGTAGCCGAGCTGCGACACCGTCGAGTAGGCGATGACGCGTTTGATGTCGTTCTGGGTGATGGCGATCGTCGCCGCGAAGAGCGCGGTGAAGGCGCCGATCCCCGCGATCCATTCGGCGGCAATCGGCGCGGCGTGGAAGATCGGGTAGGCGCGCGCCACGAGGTAGACGCCTGCCGTCACCATGGTGGCGGCGTGGATCAGGGCGGAGACCGGTGTCGGACCCTCCATGGCGTCCGGCAACCAGACGTGCAGCGGGAACTGCGCCGACTTGGCGGCCGCCCCCAGGTAGAGGAGGAAGGCGATCAGCTCGACCTGGAAGGCCGAGAGCGAACTCACGTGGCTGAAGACGCCGGCGTAGTTCAGGCGTCCGAGCGTCATGACCAGGATGAAGATCGCCAGCATGATGCCGACGTCACCGGCGACATTGACCACCAAGGCCTTGCGGGCCGCCTGGACGGCGCTTGGCCGCGTGTGCCAGAAGCCGATCAGGAGGTAGGATGCGAGACCGACGCCGCCCCAGCCAACGAGGAGGAACACGAAGTTGTCCGCGCTGACGAGCAGCAGCATCGCGAGGGCGAAGAGGTTCAAATAGGAGAAGAAGCGTTGGAAGTTGTCGTCCTCGTGCATGTAGCCGACGGAGTACAGGTGGATCAGGAAGCCGACGAACGTGACGATCAGGAAGAACGTCGTCGACAGCGGGTCGATGAGAAGACCGAACTGCAGCTTCAGTGCACCCGCGTGAATCCACTGCCAGTACACCGGATCGAAGCTGCGCTGCGCCGCAGGCAGCTGCAGGAGGCGCCAGAACACGGAAAAGGCCCAGAGGAAGGCGGCGCCCATGGCTCCCACCGTGACGTACGCGGTGGCCTTGCGCCCGATGCTCTTGCCCAGTACGGCGGCGATCAGGCTGCCGAGGGCCGGCAGGAGGAGGATAACGATTGCGTCTTGCATGTCCTACCCCTTCATCAGCGAGAGGTCGTCGACGTCCACGTGCTCGCGCTTGCGGAAGACCATGACGATGATCGCAAGGCCGATCGCGACTTCCGCCGCAGCGACCGTGATCACCAGGAACACGAAGATGTGCCCCGCCATGTCGAGATACTGGCGTGCGAAGGCCACGAAGCTGAGGTTCACGGCGTTCCACATCAGCTCGACCGCCATGAACATCTGCAGCGGGTTGCGCCTCGCGAGGACGCCTACGCCGCCGATGACGAACAGCACGGCGGAGAGGACAAGGTAGTAGCCGATCGGCACCATGAGCTTCCCTCCCCTACTCCTGCTCGCGTCCGAGCACAACGACCCCGATGACTGCGACGAGCAGCACCACGGCCGTCAGCTCGAAGGGCAGGAGGTATCGCGTAAAGAGCGCCGTGCCGAACGAGGCAATGGAACCGAAGCTCCCGCCTTGCGGGCCCGCCAGCGTCCCGACCCACCCCGCGCCGACCACCGAGTGCAGCACCAGCACGAAGAGGATGAGACCGAAGAGCCCGGCGATCAGGGTCTGGTAGGCAAGGCGCAGGTGGTGCTCCTCCTTCGGCGGCTTGACGCCTGCCATCAGCAGCGTCACCACGAAGAGGAAGAGGACCATGACCGCGCCGGCGTAGACCAGAACCTCGACGACGGCAAGGAACTCCGCGTGAAGGAGCAGGAAGAGGACGCCAAGCGACAGCATCGTGAGCACGAGCGACAGGGCTGTATGCACCGGGTTGCGCGTTGTCACGACGCCCAGGGCGCCAGAGACGGCCAGCACGGCTGCGATCCAGAAGACGACGCTGCTCAGCATCCGAAGACCCCCTTGAGAAGGCCGGGGCACAGCGCCCCGGCCCCCTTAGCGTGCAACGGCCACCCAGACGGCGGTCGCGAGCGTGTTGAGAAGGGCCACCGGCAGAAGGACCTTCCAGCCGAAGGCCATGAGGCGATCGTAGCGCAGACGAGGCAGCGTCGCCCGCAGCCAGATGAAGAAGTACATGAACGCCGCGACCTTGATGATGAACCAGATCTCCGGCGGCAACCACGGACCGTGCCAGCCGCCCAGGAAGAGGGTCGTCGCAAGGCCGGACACCGTGATCATGTTGATGTACTCCGCCATCATGTACATGGCCCACTTGAGGCCCGTGTACTCCGTATGGTAACCAGCCACAAGCTCGTTCTCCGCTTCTGGCAGGTCGAACGGAGTGCGGTTCGTCTCTGCGACCATGGTGATCAGGTAGATGATGAAGCCGAGGATCTGCGGAACGATGAACCAGAGGTGGTACTGCTTCGAGATGATCGTGTTGAGATCGGCGGACCCGGCGGCCAGCAGCACACCGGTCACGGCCAGACCCATGGCCAGCTCGTACGAGATGATCTGGGCTGTCGAGCGGAGACCGCCGAGCAGGCTGTACTTGTTCGACGACGCCCAGCCGCCGAGGATCAGGCCGTACACGCCGAGCGACGTCACGGCGAAGATGAACAGGATGCCGATGTTCGGTCCGCCGATCTCCATCGGCACCGTCTGGCCGAAGATGTGGATCGGCGGTCCCCACGGGATGACCGCGAAGGCTATGAGGGCTGCCGTGAGCGAGATGAACGGCGCCAGCAGGTAGACGACGCGGTCCGCCGCGGTCGGGATGATCTCCTCTTTGAACACGAGCTTGAGTCCGTCGGCCACGAACTGCAGGACGCCGGCCGGGCCGAGGCGGTTCGGCCCGGGCCGGAACTGGAAGCGCGCGAGCACCTTGCGCTCCAGCCAGGTCATCAGGCCGAACGCCGAGAGCAGCAGTACGGCCGTGATGAGACCTTTAACGAGGATGAGAATGACTGTCAGCATCCTACTCCGCCCTCCCAGCGAGCTCCGCCTGCGGCACGAGCGAGCGCAGGAACGGATCGGGCGTTACGCCCTTGTGGTAGATGCTTGCCTTGACGGCTGCATGCGCCGCGGGTTCGTAGCCGCCCTTCGGCTGGGGTCCGCCCTCACGGCGGTGCGCCTCGAACAGGGCGGGCAGTTCCGCCCGCACGGCCGCCTCGGTCTCCTCCTGGCTCCAGTCGACGCCAACGAGCTGCGCCATGATCTGCCAGTCGTCGTAGACGCCGCTCGGCCGGGTCGCGCCAGAATAGAAGCGCTGGGCGCGCCCCTCCATGTTGACGAAGTGCCCATCCGACTCCGCCCAGGCGGCCAGCGGCAGCACGACATCGGCGCGCTCCGTGAGGGCGCTCGGCACCACGGCGGCCACTGCCAGGAACGGCAGGCGGTTGAGCGCCGCAGCGACGAGGTCATGGTCAGGGAACTCGTCGAGGTCGTCTGCCAGCAGGAAGAGCCCGTCGAGCTCGCCCTTGCCTGCTGCTTCGAGCATGCCCCTGGCGTCCAGCCCGCCCTCGCCCGGCACCAGGCCGACCGCCTGGGCGCCGAACGAATTCGCAAGGCCGCCCACCACCATGGTGTAGGTCTCGCCCGGGCGCGCCTTGACGGCCGCCTCGATGGCCGCCGCGACATCCTGTCCGCGGCCGCTCCAGACCATGAGCACCTTCGTGGCCTTCAGGAAGGCGTCTCCGATCTCGCCCTGGCCCTGCGCGATCTGCGCCAGCGTCTTGGCGACGTCGTCCGTGTGCACGTCCTCGTGCGGCATGTCGAGCAGATCTGTGCGCTGTCCGATGCTGACGATGCGCAGGCCCTTGCGCTCGAACCTGCGCAGCCGCAGGCCGAACACCGGAGCCTCCTCGATGAGCTCCGCGTCAAGCGCCAGCACCAGATCCGCGTCGTTCACGTCATCGATCCGACCCACAGGGCCCGGAGCGATCGCAGTCGTGAGCGGCAGGACACGGTGGTCGACGTTCTGGGACCCGAGCTTCTCCTGCATCCAGCGACGCATCAGGTACTGGGCCTCAAGCGAGCTGCGGCCGCCACCGAGCGCGCCCACCCGACCCTTCATGCCGGTCTCGAGCGCAGCGATCGCTTCGGACCACGACACGGCCACGAGCTGCTCGCCGCGACGCACCATGGGCTCGGTCAACCGCTGCCCTTCGTGCAGGAAGCCGTAACCGAAGCGGCCGCGGTCGCACAGCCAGCCCCAGTCGATCTCCTCGTTGTCGCGCGAGAGGATGCGCTTGACCTCGCCGTGGCGCAGCGACAGCCGGATGTTGCAGCCGACCGGGCAGTGCGGACAGACCGATTCGACCTCGTCCAGGTCCCAGGGCCGCGCCTTGAAGCGGAACGGACGCGACGTGAGGGCGCCGACGGGGCAGATCTCGATGGTGTTGCCGGAGAAGATCGAGTCGAAGGTGCGCCCTTCGGCGACGTCGACGACCGCGTGACCGCCGCGGTCGTGCAGCGTCAGGACGGGATCGCCGGCAACGTCCTGCATGAAGCGCACACAGCGCATGCACTGGATGCAGCGCTCCTGGTCCAGCTCGACGATCGGGCCGAGCGCCCGAGCCTTGTCGAGGTGGCGCTTGTGATCGGCGAAGCGGGTCAGGTTCGGGCCGTAGCGGATCGAGTTGTCCTGCAGCTCGCACTCGCCGCCCTTGTCGCAAATCGGGCAGTCCAAGGGGTGGTTCGCGAGCAGGAACTCGAGCACGCCGGCGTGCGACTTCCTGACCTCGTCGGTGTCGGTGTGGACGACCATGCCTTCCGCGACCGGCGTGGCACAGGCCGGCTGAAGCTTCGGCATCTTCTCGATGCGCACGAGGCACATGCGGCAGGCCGCCACCGGATCCATGCGCGGATGGTAGCAGAAGACGGGGATTTCGATGCCCGCCTGCTTGGCGGCGTCGAGGATCAAGGTCCCGGGCTCGACCTGTACCTCGCGGCCGTCGATCGTGAGGTTAATCAACGCACTACCTCCCCCAGCGGGCAGCCGCCCTTGGTGATGTGCGCCTCGTATTCGTCGTGGAACAGCCTCAGGCCTGACGCGAGCGCGCCGATTGCGGCGTCGCCGAGCGGACAGAAGGTCTGACCGTCAATGTTGCTGCACAGGTCGGCCAGCGTCTCGAGGTCGCCCGGGCGACCCTCGCCCGATTCGATGCGCTGGAGGACCTGGTTCAGCCACATGGTGCCTTCCCGGCAGGGAGTGCACTTGCCGCACGACTCGTGCCGGTAGAACTCCATCAGGCGCAGGGTGGAGCCGACGATGCAGGCCCGCTCGTCCAGCACGATCACGCCACCGGAGCCGAGCATGGTCCCAGCCGCCTGCAGCGACTCGTAATCGAGCGGCGTGTCGAACTTCTCCGGCGTCAGGAACGGCACGGACGAGCCGCCAGGGATGGCGGCCTTGAACTCGTGCCCCTCGGGCGGCCCGCCGGCAATGTCGTAGAGAAGCTCCCGCAGAGTCACCTTGCCGAGCTCCACCTCGTAGTTGCCGGGCCTGCGCACGTTGCCCGAGACCGAGAAGAGCTTGGTGCCGGCGCTGCGCTCGGTTCCGAGCTTGGCGTACTCCGCGCCGCCCATCTGAAGGATCGGGACGATGGCCGACAGCGTCTCGACATTGTTGACGACGGTCGGCATGGAGTAGAGACCTGCCGTCGCCGGGAACGGCGGCTTCAGGCGCGGGTTGCCGCGCTTGCCCTCAAGGCTTTCGAGCAGAGCCGTCTCTTCGCCGCAGATGTAGGCGCCGGCGCCAAGGTAGAGCGTAATCTCGACCCGCCTGCCCGAGCCGAGCACGTTGTCGCCTACGTAGCCCTTGGCCCGCGCCTCGGCGATGGCCCGCTCGAGGATGCGGTAGCCTGTCTTGAACTCGCCGCGCAGGTAGATGAAGGCATCCTCGGCCCCGATCGCGTAGGCGCTCGTGAGAACACCCTCGATCAGCAGGTGCGGGATCCGGTAGATGATCTCCTGGTCCTTGCAGGTGCCAGGCTCGGACTCGTCACCGTTGCACACGAGGTAGCGCGTGCGCCCGTCCTTGGGCAGGAAGCTCCACTTGCGGCCTGTTGGGAATCCCGCGCCGCCGCGGCCGCGCAGGTTCGAGGTCATGACCTCCTGCAGGACCGCGTCCGGGGTCATGTCGAGTACGGCCTTGCGCAGCGACTGGTAGCCGCCGTGCTGCTCGTAGATCTCGATTCCGTCGATGCCCGGGACGTCGATATTCTTAAAGAGAAGCCGCTTCTCAGGCACCGCTCCGGACCTCCTTCGCGGCCTTGTCGAGGAAGGAACGCAATTGCTCCTTGGTCATGTTCGGGTAGAAGTCGAGGTTGATCTGCACCGCGGGAGCGTCCTTGCAGAGCGCGATGCACTCGACCTCCTCCACGGTGAAGAGGCCGTCCGGCGTAGTCCCGTTGCGCTGCACGCCAAGCTCGTCGTAGAGGAACCGCGACAACTCGTCGGCGCCGTTCAGCTGGCAGCTCAGGCCGCGGCAGACCTGGATCAGGTACTTGCCGGTCGGCTGGCGGTGGAACAGCGTGTAGAACGTCAGCACTCCTTCGACGTAGGCCGGCGTCACGCCCATGAGGTCCGCAACCACCTGCACCTCGGCCTCGGGGATATAGCCGAACTCGTCTTCGACAAGGTGGAGCATCGGGATCAGCGCCGACGACTTCTTGGGGAAGCGATGCAGCAGTTCCTTCGCCTTGGCGAGGTTTTCCGCATTCATCGGTCCACCTCCCCGAGCACGATGTCGATGGAACCGATCGCCGCCACGACGTCCGCCAGGATCTTGTCCTGCACCAGCGTGGGCAGTGCCTGCAGGTTGTAGAACGAAGGTCCCCGCACCCGCACGCGATAGGGCTTGCCGGAACCATCCGACACGATGAAGTAGCCGATCTCGCCCTTCGGACCCTCGACCGCCGAGTAGACCTCGCCGGCCGGAACCCTGATGCCTTCCGTGAAGAGCTTGAAGTGGTAGATCAGGGCCTCCATGTTGCGGCCGATCTCTGCCTTGTTCGGCGGGTAGATCTTCCAGCCGGGCACGTGCCACTCGCCTTCCGGCAGATGGTCGATCGCCTGGCGGACGATCTTGAGGCTCTCCTGCATCTCGCGCATGCGCACGTGGTACCGGGCGTAGACGTCGCCGTCGGTCTCAATTGGAACCTCGAACTCAAAGTCCTCGTAGGATGAGTAGGGGTTCGTCTTGCGCAGGTCGCGGGGAACACCGCATGCCCGCAGCAGCGGGCCGGTCCAGCCAAAGTCCAGGGCTTGCTCGGCGGTGATCGGAGCCGTGCCCTTGAGGCGTTCCAGCCAGATCGGGTTGCGGTCAAGAAGGTTGTAGTATTCCTGGAGCCAGCGCGGGAAGCCGTCCAGGAACGCCCGCAGCTTCTCCTCGAAGCCCGGCGGCAGGTCGTTCAGGAGACCGCCAACGCGGAAGTAGCTCGGGTTCATGCGCGTACCCGCCGACATCTCGATCAGGTCGAGGATCTGCTCGCGCTGCTGCATCGTGTAGAAGAACGGCGACATCGCGCCCATGTCCATGGCACTCGTGCCAAGCCACACGAGGTGGCTCGCGATGCGCGAGAGCTCCGCGAACATGACGCGGATGTACTGGCAGCGCTTGGGCACCTCGACGCCGAGGAGCTTCTCGACGCCGAGCACGTAGCCAAAGTTGTTCGTGATCGGCGACAGGTAGTCCATGCGGTCCGTCAAGGTGATCGCCTGGTTGAAGGTCAGATCCTCGCAGTTCTTCTCGATGCCGGTATGCAGATACCCGATGATCGGCTCGCACGCGCGCACCTGTTCGCCGTCCAGGGCCAGACGTACGCGGAGCACGCCGTGCGTGCTCGGGTGCTGCGGTCCAAGGTTGATCACCATGGGCTTGAGGCCGGTCTCGGGGTCGACCTGGCCGAAGGTCGTCTCGATTTCCGCCATGCCGATTCCCCCCTTACTCGTGCACCAGCGGCGGCAAGGGGTCGAGCCCCGTGAGGGGGTAGTCCTTGCGCAGCGGGTGGCCGTTCCAGTCATCGGGCATGAGAATCCGCTTCATGTCGGGGTGGCCGCGGAAGCGGACGCCGAACATGTCGTAGCACTCCCGCTCGGCCCAGTTGGCCGAAGCGAAGACGTGCGCGATGCTCGGGACGCTGGGTTCGTCCCCGCCCACCTGAACCTTGAGCCGCAGCCACGTCTTGTGCTCCAGGTGGTAGAGGTGGTAGATGACGTCGAAGCGCGGCTCGCGCCCCAGGCGGTCCACCGCGGTGATGTCGATCAGCATGTTGAATCCCTGGGATTTCAGGAATGTGATAACGCTCACGATCTCGGCCGCGGGCAACTGCACGACGGTCTGGCCGAGCGCCTCCGATACCGTGACGCGATCGCCGAACGACTCCTGGAGGGCGTCGAGGATCTCCTTCACGTGCGGGCCACCTCCTCAGGCGACGGCATCTCCGGCGCCATGGGGCGCCCGCCCATGCGGATCTTCTTCTGCAGCTGCATGACGGCCTCGAGCAGCCCCTCCGGCGTCGGGGGGCAGCCGGGCACGTAGACGTCCACAGGCACGACCCTGTCGACGCCCTGCACGACGGCATAGTTGTTGAAGACACCGCCGACGGAGGCACACGCCCCCATGGCGATGACCCACTTGGGCTCAGGCATCTGGTCGTACAGTTCGCGCACGATCGGCGCCATCTTCTGGCAGACGCGGCCGGCCACGATCATGACGTCTGCCTGCCTGGGCGACGCGCGCATGACCTCGGCGCCAAACCGCGACAGGTCGAAACGCGAAGCAGCTGTCGCCATCATCTCGATGGCGCAGCAAGCAAGGCCGAACTGCGCCGGCCACAGAGATCCGGACTGTGCCCACTGCGCGAGCTTCTTCATGCTCGCAAAAAGGATGGGGCGATCCTCTACTCCTGCCACTGGAATCCCCCTCTCTTCCACACGTACGCGTAGCCGATGGCCAGCACGATGATGAAGAGAACCATCTCCATGAGGCCGAAGAGACGCAGTTTGTGCATCAGCACGGCCCAGGGATAAAACGATACGGCCTCGACGTCGAAGATCATGAAGAGCATCGCGACGAGGTAAAACTTGACGGAAAAGCGGGGCCCTACGGACGTCTCAGGAATGATGCCGCACTCGTACGTCGCCTGCTTCGCGGCGGACGGCTTGCGCGGTCCAAGCATGCGGGACGCGCCTAGCACACCTGCCGTTATGACAAGTGCGATGGCAATGTACAAAGCGATCGGGAAGTATTGCGAGAGCATGCGCCCACCCCCACCGTTCGGAGTCCAACGGACAGTGTATCACACGGCCAGAAGTGTGGGAACGCTAACTGCTTGGTCCGAAAAGCGGACCATTGCCGCAGGTGCCTGGGTCGTACCAATTGGTGGGCGACCGTACCCAACGCCGGCTACCCGGCCAATATATGACTCATGCACTGATAATTCTGCCGACTATTATCCGAGGGCGCGCGGCCCCTTGATGGCACACAATCCAATAGGGATGCCTGCCGTCCTGTCGTAAATCGATCTGGCCGGTTTGCGACGCGCCGCCGGAACGGCGATATCGCGTTCCAAGACAGCCGGGGCGAGGGTCAAGTCCTGCCCTAGTCCAAGTTTACCACGCAAGATGCAGGCCGGTCGGTGGACTTTCGGCCTCGGCCGCCGTTATCGCCGCCCGGGTTTCCCTCAAATCGGGAACCAGCATGCCTCACTGGACATATCTTAGGTGAAACGCTTCTTCTTCTATCGTCACGCCTTGGGCAGAACGAGCGGCCCGATTGCGCGCGTCTAAAAGGGAGATCTGGTCATGGCGAACCTGACGGCGCTGGACGGCCGCGGGCTCGACTCGCCAAACGTTGCGGTGACGGCGGCGCGCGTCGCCGGCTGGCAGAGGGAAGGCTACCGGAACATCATTCTCAACACGTTGTCGCCCTCGTTTTCCCAGGACTACCGCACGAGCCTCGAAGGTCATATGATGGTGGCGCTCTTCCAGGGCTACGATGCTGCCGCCTACGAGACCGAGTCGGGCCGTGTCCGGGCCCTGCAGGCCGTGGCTGCGGCCAGAGAGGTGCTCTATCCCGCAGGCGGCTACATCTTTGTGGACATCGAGGCGACGGGATCGATTGCGGCCAGCCACATGATCGATTGGATCAACAACTGGTGCGGCGCCGTGCAGGCCGCTCGGTACGGCGCCGGGGCATACTTCGGCGTGCCGCAGCCTCTGACCGCCGCGGAGGCCTACGCCCGCCTGATCGCCGACCGCTACTGGCGATCGTGTTCAGCCGACGGCATCACACCCGCGAGGCGCGCCTGCTGCATCGTGCAGGAGAGCTGCTCCGGCAGTTGGGACGTCGACCGCTGCGGCGCCGACAACTTCGGCGACTACTGCCTGGGTGCCGCGCTCTGAGCGTGGCAGTCGACGCCACCCCATGCGTTTGCGACAATAACGGTTGGGTCATACCATACCTGCACCGCATGGGAGGGCGGACATTGGACCTGCAGGACCTCAGGCTCTTCAGCGCGGCCGTGCGCAGCGGCAGCCTGAGCCAGGCAGCTCGCGAGACGCACTGCTCGCAGCCCACGGCATCCCGCCGCATCCAGGGCCTGGAGGCCGAGCTGGGCGCCCCGCTGCTGGTGCGCGGGTCTCGCACGCTGAGCCCAACCCCGGTCGGCCTTGAGTTCCTCCACTTCGCCGAGACGGCGCTCGCCGCCGAGGCTGATTTGCGGGCCAGGATCGAGCGGCCCTGGCTCTTGCGCGGCGACCTCCACGTGGCCGCAAGCACGACGCCAGGCGAGGGGTTTGTGCCAGCCCTTCTGGCCGAGTTTGCGAGCGGCCAGCCCGACCTGCGGACCCAGCTGCACATCATGGACTCGCGTGCTGTGGAGGAATGCGTGCTGCTGGGGCACTGCGATGCCGGCTTCACCGGACATCCGCCGGCACCGGGCCTGCTCCGGTCCGAGGCGGTCGGCACGGATGAGCTCGTGCTCGTCGTGGGCCAGGGCCACCCGTGGTATGACCGCGCGGAGATGCCGGTCGACATGCTCTGCCGGCAGAGTTTTGTCGAACGCGGCGAGGGCTCCGGCACGCGCCGCACCGTGGAAGAGGCCCTGAGCGGCGTTGCACCGGCGTTTGCGGCCCGTCACATCGTGCTCACGGTCTCCTCGGCCCAGGCCCTGCTCGCATCGGTGCGGTCGGGCGTCGGCTGCGGCTTTGTCTCACGGGCAAGCCTGGCCGGATCTGCGGCTGAAGGGCTGCACGCCGTCAAGATCTCGGGCGTGCCGCTGCACCGCAGCATCCACCTCATTCTGCCGCCGCAGCCGACGGCCAAGACGCTGGCCTTCGCTGCTTTCGTCCGATTGCGCGCCTCGGTGCGCGAAAACCTTGGCGCGCCGCCCGCCGTCCGATAACCTTGTCGCAGGAGGGATCGCTCGATGGCCTACGTGATCGCGGAACCTTGCATCGGCACCAAGGACAAGTCCTGTGTCGACGTCTGCCCTGTCGACTGCATTCACGGCAAGGACGACGACCAGCAGCTTTATATCGACCCGGACGAGTGCATCAATTGCGGTGCCTGCGAGGCGGTCTGCCCGGTCCAGGCCATCTTCGAGGAAGGTATGCTGCCGCCGCAGTGGGAGTCGTTCATCGAAATCAACCGCGACTACTTCAAGAAGTGACCGAACCGGGCACGGCAAAAGGCCGTGCCCGGTTCGTCATCCCCCGCTAGCTAGATGTCCCGGCCCGCCAGGGCAACGCGCAGGAAGCCTTCGGCTCCCTGGTGGCTGAGCACCTCGGCGAAGGCCGCCGTTCCCCCCCGCTGCAGCCCCGTGGCGAAGTGCCGCAAAACCTTGGACTTCACGGTCATCGGCCCCGCCCCGAACGCCTCCATCTCCGCCGCACCGAGCCGCACCTGGCTGGCGCCCTCGGGTAGCCAGCCGAGCCCATGCGTGCCGGTCAGGTAGATGTGCTTGCCCGGCAATGACCCGTCGCCCGGCAGGCCGGACGCGGCCCGGTAGCTCTTGCCGAGCAGCGAGACCACCAGCGGATAGCCGGCACTCGCCGTGCGCACCGCGGCGGGGAGCCCCAGATGCTCGCCGCGCCAGCGTGCCTCCTCCAGACTCACGTCGCCGAACGACACGTCGTACGGCACGACCTCCGCGTCTTCCGAGATCACACCATAGGCCGCGGAAACAATCAGGACGCCGATCGCGTCCTGGCCAAACGTCGCGCGCAGATTCGCCACAGCCTCGAATGCTTCGAGGAAAAGCGGCGAGGTGAACATGTCCCGGGCCGGCCTCTGGTGGGCCCTGAGTTCGTCGGTGCGGCGCTTCAGGCGTTCAGGGTCAAGGAAGTCCTGCCATGTCAGGGGGTCTGGCGGCGTCTCCGCCTTCTGCCGCGTGCAGCCCAGGAGCAGGAGCATCCTCGGGCCCTCAGGCCCGCCACCGCCAGCGGCGTCCGCTTGCGGCAGCCGCCTGCCGCACCGGATCTCGCCGGGCACATCACCGGCATCGTCCAGCTTCACCATTGGACCTGCCTCCTTCACCCAATCGCGCGGGTGACATGTCTTCGGCGTTCGCCATCGGCACCCAAGTACCTCTCGCAGGCAGGCAAGTTTCACGGAGGTGACCAGGTGGACCGCGAGGTGGTACTTCCAGACGTGCTGGCACGTGGTCTGAAGGTAGTATTTTGCGGCAGCGCGGCAGGCAGGCGCTCCGCCGAACTCGGCGCCTACTACGCCGGACCGGGCAACCGCTTCTGGCCTCTCCTCCACGCCCTGGGCCTGACCACGCGCCTTTTGAGGCCGGAGGAGTTCCGGCATGTCCTCGACTGCGGCATCGGCCTGACCGATCTGGCCAAGAAGGTGTCCGGTGCCGACGGTGCCCTGCCCAAGGGCAGCGACGACCCGGACGCCCTCAAAGAGCGCATCCTCAGCTTTGCTCCCAAGGTGCTCGCCTTCAATGGCAAGCGGCCGGCCGAAGCCTTCCTGGGCCACAAGGCCGCCTATGGCCTGCAGCCTGATACGGTTGGCGAGGCGACGATATTCGTGCTGCCCTCCACCAGCCGCGCCAACGCCCGCTTCGCAGCCGAGGCAGCTGCCTGGCATGACCTCGCAAGGTACCTCGAAAGCCTCTGAACTCTGTCCGGTTCCGCGTAGAAAAGGCTCCCGCGGCTTTGGGCCGCGGGAGCCTTCAGTTCACGTCAGGGCATCTGCTGCCAGGTCTGGCCGCCGTCGCGCGTGCGATAGAGGCTGCCAATCCCCACCAGCCAGCCATCGCGCGCCGTCGGGAACTGCATCTGAAGCTGCGTGTTGAAGTCCTGCAGATTCATCTGCGTCGAGGAGGCCGTCCAGGTCTTGCCGCCGTCCTGCGTCGCGTACACGACGGTCTTCGCATTCTGGCTGTAGGGGTTTTCCTGCATCGCGACCCAGCCCTGCCGGCTGTTCAGGAAGTAGACGGCCGCGCCCTGACCGCTGCCCTGCCAGGTGTGGATGGTCTCGTAGCTCCTGCCGCCGTCGATCGTCCTCGCCAAGGTCACGGTGCTGGGCTGGGACGCGCTCGCGCCCGGCACCGTCAAGAGCCTGTAGCCCTGGCCCGAGAGGAACGCGAACTGCTGGAACGTGCCCGAAGCGGCCGGCTGGCTGGAGAGCGGGGTCCAGGTCTTGCCGCCGTCGGCGGTGGCGGAAAACGTCACGTCGGGATAGGTCTGCGTCTGCAGGATGCCCTGCTGGGCGGTGAAGAAGCGCAGGTACGGGTTCGGTCCGAAGAGTACCCCGCTCGCGATCAGCAGCGGGGCCTGCTTCTGCCAGTGCCTGCCCCCGTCCGTCGTCGCGAGCACCGTCACGGACTGCCCGTTCTGCGGCGCAGATATCACCATGTAGCCGACCTTTGGACTGACGAACGACAGCGCCTGCACAGGGCCCTTGGCGTGGTAGATCTCCTGCCAGGTCTCGCCGCCGTTGTCGGTGGCCAGGATCGCCTGGGGATCCGAGGTCAGGCCGACGCCGATGCCGTGCGTCTGGTCCGGGAAGTCCACCTGCTCCGTCGGTGCCAGGGAAGGCAGGAGCTGCGTCCAGGTCTTGCCGCCGTCCACGGTCTTGACCAGGAAGCCGGCCTGCGCCGAGCCGCCGCCGCCGACCGCGTAGCCCACCTCGGGTGAGACGATCGAGACGCCGTTCAGGCTCCAGGCGAGGTTCATCGACGACTGCGTCCAGGTTTTGCCGCCGTCGCGCGTGATCATCAGGCCGCCGGGGTATGGCGCCGCGCCTTCATTGATCGGCAGCCAAGCCACCTTGGTCGTGACGAAGGTCGGCGGCCCGTAGACGGTGCGTCCCTGCGCGAAGTTGTTCGGGCCGGACCCGGTGCCCTGCTCGAGCGTCCAGGTCTGGCCGCCGTCGGTCGTCTGGTAGAGGTAGCCTGCCCACGTCGCGGAGTCCTTGAGGAAGAACCAGCCGTCCTGGGCGTTTGCGAAGCTGACGGCGTCCGAGTAGGTCCAGTAGTTCGGCTGCGGTGCCGTGAACGACGTCTGCCAGGTCTGGCCGCCGTCCTGTGTCTCGATCAGCTCGGCCTGGCAGCCGGCGCCGCCGGACGTGCCGGGCTGTGGCGTCGCCTGGCAGACCTGCCCTGCCACGAACCCGACCCTCGGCGTCAGGAAGTCCATGTGCACCGGCGCGAAGCCCTGCGGCAAGGTGAGCGCCGCAAAGCTCTTGCCGCCGGTCGTCGACGTCAGGACCTTGTCGCCGACGTAGGCGTAGACTTGACCGCCGAAGACCTGGAAGCCGACGCGCATCAGCACCGTGCCGTTGAGGATGGCCTGCGGGCCCTGCTCGCTCCAGGCGACGTGCCAGGTCTTGCCGCCGTCCTGGGTCGTCAGGATCGAGATCGGGACGGGCTGTCCGGCCGCGCCGACCTGTCCGAGTCCCGTCTGCTGCGCGAGCACGTAACCCGTGCCCTGGCGATCGCCAGTGAAGCGCAGGGCAAGCGCCGTGTAGCCCTTGGGCAGCATGCGCTCGAGCCATGTCTTGCCGCCATCGCTCGTCGCCAGGAGGGCGTTGCGCGATCCGTAGGCGCCGGTCGCGGCAACCACCCAGCCCCGCTGGGCGGTGACAAAGTCCACGGCTTCGGCGCTGCCGATCACGATCGGCTTGCCGGTCCCGCTGCTGCGCAGCACGGGTTGCAGCTTGTGATGGTGCGTCGCCTGTTGCGGCCCACCGGAGAGATGCGCCACGTACGGCACGGCCACCAGGATGACGAGCAGCACCGCCGCCCAGTAGAACCAGCGCGTCTGTCCGCGTTGGCCGCCCTGGCGTCCCGCCCGCCGTCGCCCGCCGTCGCTGCGCTCCTGCATCAGCCTGCCGAGGAGCTTTGGATCGCTCGGGCCGACTTCGCGATCGATCGCCCCGCCGAGACCCCTAAGACGCTCCTCGAAGCGCTCGTCGTCCCTAGCGTCCATTCGAGATCCCCTCCTCGGTCGCGAGAAGCGACCTGAGATGAGCGCGGCCGCGGTGGAGGATGCTCTTCACGGCCCCTGTCCGCTTTTGCAGCACGCGCGCGATGTCATTGAGCGGCAAATCGAGTCCATAATGGAGCAAGATAGCCTCGCGTTCCGGATCCGGCAGGCGGCGCACGGCGTCCATGAGATCTGGGTCGCCTGCCGCGGCGAGCGGCGCCGGACGATCCGGCACGTCTCCCGGCAGGTCCTCGGGACGTCGTCTGCGCCTGCGCTGCCAGTCGCGGGCAGCATTCAGCGCGATCGTCACGAGCAGCGGCACCGAGTACTCGGGCCGTTCGCCCTCGATGTAGCGCAGATAGCGGAGCCACGCCTCCTGCGCCGCATCCCGTGCAAGCTCGGAATCGCCGAGCACGCCGTAGCACAGGCGCAGCACGCGACGCTCCTCGCTGCGGTAGAAGCGTTCAAACTCCTCTTCGCGGTTCTCGTGCACGTTTGTCCCCCCGCTCCAGCACTCAGGCACAAGGTAGAACGCCCAGGCGATCCCTATGGTTGCACGGCATGCGCCGCGGGCCACGCTATGCTATCGTCGAAGCCAGCAAAGCCGTTGGAGGAACCATGAGCGAAAGACCCCTGGTTGCCGCGCGGGGCTTTGATCCGCGCATAGCCCTGATCCTCGAGGAGGTGGGGCGCCGTGTTGTCGGCAAGGAGGATGCGGCGCTCGCCATCGTCTGCGCCATCCTGGCCGGCGGGCACATCCTGATCGAGGACGTGCCCGGCGTGGGCAAGACCCTGATCGCGAAGAGCGTGGCACAAGCCCTGGACCTGCGCTTCCACCGCGTCCAGGCCACGTCGGATCTGCTTCCGGCCGACGTCGTCGGGGTCCACATCTATGATCCCGAGCAGCGCTCCTTCACGTTCCGTCCCGGTCCCATCTTCGCCGAACTTCTGCTCGTCGACGAGCTCAACCGTGCCTCGCCGCGCGCGCAGTCGGCGCTGCTCGAGGCGATGGAAGAGGGACAGACCACGGTCGAGGGGCACTCCTACCCGCTGCCGGAACCCTTCACCGTCCTTGCGACGCAAAACCCCGCCGAGCATGAGGGCACCTTCCCATTGCCGCTTTCGGAACTGGACCGCTTCCTCTTCCGCATCCACCTCGACTACCCGAGCGCGGAAGAAGAGGATCGGCTCCTCGAGCGCATGGGTGCCGAAGTCAAGCCAGAACCGCTCAAGGCCGTCCTGGCCAGGGGCGAGATCCTCGACCTCCGGCGGGCGGCCTTCGCGACGCACGTGGCGCCATCCGTGCGCGGGTACGTCCAGGCCCTGGTGCGCGCGACGCGCGTCCACCCGGATGTCTTGCTCGGCGCGAGCCCGCGCGCTGGCGTGGCGCTCCTGCGGGCGGCGCGGGTCTGGGCGTTCCTGCATGGCCGCGGCCACGTGCTTCCCGACGACGTGCGGGCCCTGGCGCCATGGGTCCTAGGCCATCGCCTGCGCTGCCGCGCAGGCAGCCCCGAGGCGTGTCTCATGGCGATCATCGCGTCCCTCCCCCTGCCGCGCAGCGCGCAACCGTGAAATGGCTGCGCTTGCACGGTGCCGGCATCTGGCCCTGGCTGGCCCTGATCGTGGCGGGATTCCTGGCCGGAGGCAGGCTGGGCGCAGGCATTGTCGCTGTCGCCGGCATCGCGGCAGTCCTGGCCGTGGGGGCTGCCCTGGCGCCCGGCCGCAAGCCGCAGGCGACCGTCCAGCGCATCCTGCCGCCTGAGCCGCCGACAGCCGGGGACGACATCGAGGTGCGGCTCGAGGGGCAGCTCGGCCTGGGTTGGCCCATAGCGCTGTCGCGGCTTCAGGACGAGCCGCCGTCACCCCTGCAGGGCGGCAGCGGGCCATGGCTTCTGGGCGGGAGCCTGCGTGTCGCCTACGTCCTCAGGGCGGTGCCGCGCGGCCAATACCTGTTCAACCATTGCCGCGCCACGCTGCGCGACGGACTTGGCCTGCTGGAGCGCGACATCGAGCTTTCGCTGCCCAGCGAGCTCCTTGTCTACCCCCAGCGTGTGGCTCTCCCCGCGCCTGCACGGCGCGTGCAGGCGTTCGGCGCGGAGGAGGTGGCGCGCGGCACGCGGGATTTCCTGCCCGGCGACCGCCCCAGCCGGCTGCACGCCGCGCGCACGGCCCAGCGCGGCTACCCGCAGGTGCGGGAGTCGACACCACCGCCGGAACGCGCCCGCACCTTGCTGCTCTATTGTCCCGAAGCCTCGCCGGCGGACGTCGAGCTGGCCATCTCCGTGGCCGCATCCCTTGCGGAGGCGCTGCTCGAGGCGGGCCTGGGGGTCGGTCTCAGTCTTGCGGGCGCAAGCCTGCCCCCGGCACGCGGTCCCGAGCAGCGCCAGCGCATGTTCCTGGAGTTCGCCCGGGCCACCACGGCCCGGCTTGCCGCTGCCAACACACTGCCTCCGCTTCCGGACGGCCATGGGGAACCCTGGCTGATCCTGGGCGGCAGGGCCGCCACGCGGCCGGACCCGCCTCTGCACGCCGTCACGCTGCGCGTGGGCGCGGAACTGGGCCCGGACGGCGTGACGAGCCTTGGGGATCTGGTCGCCTGGGCCAGGAGCGCGGAGTCATGAGCCGCAGCCGCACGCTTCTCCTGCTGCGCGGCATCTGGCTCGGCCTGCTGGTCTGGCCGTACGCGGTCGCAAGCGGTATGCCGCGCCCGCTGCTGTTGGCTCTTCTGCCTGCGCTCCTGGCGCTCCTGGCCGGCCGGGGCACCGCGCGCTATATCCTGCGCTGGGCGGCGGCCCTCCTGCTCGGCCTCTCGGCCGCGCTGCCCACCCTGCTGTTGTACCTGCTCGTGCAGGTGCTCTCGGCGGGTGGTCCGCATATGATCGCCATCACGGTGACGGGCCTCCTCCTCTGGCTCACGTCCCTGCTCGGCTGGCAGGTGTTCAGCGAGGCAACGGCGCGGACGCGCCTCGTCTGGTTATGGCTGATGGGCACGCTGGTGCTGGCGCTCAACCGGAGGATCTGGGCCATCGGGGCCGACCTGCCGACACTCCTCTTTCTCGGACTCGGGGTGCTGCTGCTTGCCGTGGGTGGCGACGACGAGACAGTGCCGTGGTCGGCCGTGCCGCTCGGGGCCCTCCCCCTGATCGGTCTTGTGCTGATCGCCTTCTGGCCTCAGGGACCGGCGCAGACGATCCAGACGCCTGGCAGCGTCGTGCGGGGTCTCGCCGGCCTGCGCATCGCAGTGAGCGGTGCGTCCCTGCCGCGGCAGGTCAACGTGAACCAGCCGGTGGTCCTCTCGCCGGCGCCGCTTCTCGTCGTGCGCGGCGCGCCGCTGCCCGCCTACTGGCAGGAGGCCACCTTCGACACCTTCAACGGCGTCGACTGGCTTGAGCCGCCCGGGCCACATCTGGTGCTCGGATCGCACAGCCTGCCTTCCCCGCTCTGGTCGCCCGAAACGCAAAAGCTGCCCGTGGGCCTCTGGCACGTCACCATCCAGGAGGTGCTGCCAGGAAGCGTGACGCCGCTCGTCTACACCGGCACCCCCGTTGGCCTCACGGCCGAGGCGGCCACGGCCGGAGGCACGTTCCTGCCCGCGTCGCACGCCTTGCTGCTGCCCGGCACGACGAGCTACACCTGGGAGCTCTCGGTGCCGTCGCAGACGGAAGACCTGCTGCAGGCGGCCACCTTCCTGCCGCCCGCCGAGGCGCCAGCGCAGGATCTGGCAGTGCCCGCGGCTCTGCGCCAGGAACTCCTGCCGCTCGCCGAACAGCTGAAGCGGGGCGGCGGCGGGCCGTGGGCGCTCGCCAAGCGCATCGCCCAGTACCTCGACACGCACGAGGTCTACAATCCCGATTTCGTGCCCAGCCGGCATGGCGACCCCATCGGGCGCTTCGTCCTGCGCAGCCATGAGGGCTACTGCGACCAGTTCTCGACGGCCTTCGTGATGCTGGCCAGACTCGACGGCCTGCCGGCGCGGTGGGTCGTCGGTTTCGCGCCCGGCGTCTGGGACGCCACTGCGAAGACCGAGACGCTGCGTGCAAAGGATGCCCACTCGTGGGCGCAGATCGACGTCAGCCCTTACGGCTGGGTGCAGATCGACCCGACCCCGCCTGCCGCGGCCTCGCCCGGGGCGCGGCCCACGTCGCCCCCTGCGGCGCCGCAGTCCGGCCAGAACGGTCTTTCCGCCGCGTGGTCGGCGCTCGTACTACTCCTGGTCGTGCTCGCCGCCTCGGCCTGGCGTCTTCTTAGCCTGCGGCGCAGCCCCGCCTGGCGTCTTGGCCGGCTCGAGCGGCGGCTCGCCCGACTGGCGCGCGGCCGCTGCGAGGGACGCCCCACCTGGCGCGAACAGGTACTTGCGCTGCCCAAGGCAGCGCAAGACGCCGCCTGGCCGGCACTCGAAGTGCTGGAGGCGGCGCACTATGGCCGCGTTCCGCCACGGCCTTCGGATCTGCGCGCAGCGGAGGCGGCCCTTAGACAGGCGAAACGCGCCTTGCGCGACAGGTCGGACTGATCAGACCAGCGGGTCGCCGAGGTGGAGCGTCGCGCGCAGGGCGTCCAGGAAAGCTCTGGCGGGCTCCGACAGCGGCTCCTGCGAGACGATCAGGAAGATCGGCGCCATGGGCAGCGCAAGCCCAGGCGTCGGCACCTCCATCAGCCGCCCCTCGAGGAGTTCGCGCCGGACGGCGCGTTCAGGCAGGAACGAAACGCCGATGCCCTCCTCCACGAAGCGCTTCGTCAGTTCCACCTGCGTCACGCGCATCATGCGCGGGTGGACCCCCGCGTGCTCAAGCTCCTGCAAAAGGTCTGGCCAGTAGGCCGGATGTCCATGGCTCAGAAGGCGCTGCTCCTGCAGGAGGTTGCGCCAGTAGGCAGGCGCCTGATCGTGGTCCAGGCCATCGTGGCGCGCCACCAGCACCACGCGGTCGTGCAGCAGCTCGCGGCAGCGTACGGCGTAACGGTCCGGGTCCGCCGCGATCTGACCGATGCCGAGATCGGCGGAGGCGCTTTCGATGAGCGCCGCGATCTGCACGGAAGGCAGCACCTCCACGGAGACGCGCGCATCCGGTTGGAGGTCGCAGTAGCGGTGCAAGGCACGCGGCAGGAGGGTGCGGGCGGGTTCCGGCGAGACGGCGATGGTCAGGTGGTCTGCCGCCAGCTTCTGGTGCTCGCGCACCGCCTGGCGGCCAAGGTCGTAAGCCTTCAGGGCCTCCTCGGCCTGCGGCAGGAAGACCTGACCGGCCTGGTTCAGGCGCACCCGCCGGCCGGTGCGGTCGAAAAGTGACTCACCGAGCTCGAGCTCGAGCTCGCGAATCTGGGCGGAGACGGTCGGCTGGCTGAGACCGAGCCGCTCCGCCGTCTCGCGGAAATTCTCCAGGTGCGCCGCCGCCTGGAATGTCCGCAGCACGCGCAGGTCCATCCTCGCTCCCCCCTGGTCCAACTGATCGGGAAAACCGATAAGCTTGCAGCCTGATCTTATCACGACGCCGGTTCCCTGTCGGACGCCGCTTCTGGCGGCCTTCGGCCGTCAGGTTCCCGTGCTGGCGCACAAAAGGCCGAAGGCCGCCCCTGCTGGCGGCCTTCGGCCCTGTCGAGACGGGCGGGTCAGCGGGCCTCGGCTGTCGCCGGAGCCGGGCCGCGTCCGCTGGCACCGGTTGGCAGAAGCCGGTATCCAATGTACGGGCCGAGGCGAAGTGGAACCTCGAGCAGGGCATAGCGACGTTCTACGCCGCCCCAGCGCCGGGCAAGGTCTCCAAGGTTCGCGTCGTCCCGCGTGCGGAATCCGGTGATGTCGCACCGCTCGGCCCCTTGCCCCTCGGCCCAGGCGATTGCCGCCCACTGTGCCGCGTAGGCGGCTTGCCGGTACTGGCCCGCGCCGTCCTGGCCGAGATGCTGGCAGAGGGCGTGCCTGCCCAGGCTGAGCGCTACGGTTGCAGCTCGGACGCTGCCCTGCGACTCCGCGAGAAAGACCCTGGCCTGACCGCGTTCGAGGAAGGCTCCGACCATGTCGGCGAGCGCCGCCGGCGTGGCAGCGAGGCTGGGCGCCTCGCCTGCGCCATGCCAGAGCCCCAGCAGGGTGCCAATTTCCTCCGTCCCCGCCGCGCGCACCTTCACGCCGCGCGCGGGAGCACGGCGGACTCGCACCCGGCAGCGCCGCTGCACGCGGCCGAAGTCCAGCGCCGGGTCGCCGCTCAGGGGAACTTCCACCGTGGCCCGCGGCACGCGTGGCAGGAGCGGCTGCGTCCCGCGCTGCAGGTAGCCGGGTGGCCTCGGCAGCCGGTCGTCGAGGCGCGGCGCGCAGAAGAAGGCGAAGGCCTGGGGAAACCTGGCGCGCAGTTCGAGCGTGAGATGGCGCCACAAGATGCGCTGGCCGGGGTCCAGCACCGGCCCCCGGGGAGCGTACAGCAGCAGGCCCAGCCGGCCCATGTCGGCGGCGATCAGGCTCAGGCTGCCGATCGGCCGTCCCTGCTCCATGAGGTAGAAGCGATGCGGCATGCGGCCCTTGCCCGCCTGCAGATCGGCGAAGCCCCAGCCCTGCAGCGGGTCGCCGTGCACGTGCTGGCCGACAAAGTGGTCGAAATCTTCGCTTTCCTCGGCTTTGACAGGTCTCAGTAGCAACGGGAACGCCCCCCGAAGGCACAGTCTGGCCGTTGCCGCCGACTCCGATGCGGGACAGGCGGGATTCACGGGTAGATTGCATGGCGATATATTTGGGCTGGAATGCAGGGCAAGGAGCGTGGCCCGCCTTGGCGGAAGAGTCGCTCGTCGACGAACTCATCGCTGTGCTGCGCGTCCTGCGGCAGATCACGAACCCTGTGCGGCGCGGCGAGATCACGGCTCAGCAGTACTGGCTTCTGCGCCTTCTGCACAGCGATGGGCCGCTCAGGGTCTCGAAGCTGGCGGCGCAGCTCGGCATCGGCCAGAGCGCCACTACCACCGCCTGCCAGAGGTTGGCCAGGCAGCGGCTTGTAACGCGCACAAGACTGCCGGAGGACGAACGGGGCGTACTGGTGACGCTGACGGAGGCGGGGCGGCGGCGCGTCGAGGCATGGCTCGAGACGCGGCGGGCCGTTCTCGCGGACGTGCTGACTCCCTTGACGACGCCAGAGCGCCAGGAACTTGCGGGCCTGCTGGCCAAGCTCAGGCATTCGGCGGAAGACGTCCGACACCGCCCGGACCGGGCCTAGAATGACGGACCGCGCCGAGCACATGCCATGGGGGGATTCATGCATGCAGAGACCTGTGGCGGCCCCGCCCGGGCCGCGCTACAAGTGGGTGGCCCTCTCGAACACCACCCTCGGCATCTTCATGTCCATGCTCAACGCCTCGAGCCTGATCATCGCGCTGCCGGCCGTCTTCCGGGCCATCCACCTCAATCCGCTCGACGCCGCAAACTTCGACTACCTGCTCTGGATCCTGATGGGCTACATGCTGGTGACCGCCGTGTTCGTGGTGAGCTTCGGGCGCATCGGCGACATGTTCGGGCGCGTGCGCATGTACAATCTCGGCTTTGCCATCTTCACGGCCGCGTCCATCCTGCTCTCGATCACCTGGAGCCAGGGCACCCAAGGGGCCATGGAGCTTATCATCTTCCGCATGCTGCAGGCCATGGGCGGCGCACTGCTGATGGCCAACTCGGCCGCCATCCTCACCGACGCCTTCCCAGCCGACCAGCGGGGCATGGCGATGGGGATCAACCAGATGGCCGGTCTCGCGGGGCAGTTCGTGGGTCTGATCCTGGGCGGAGTGCTGGTTACGTTCGACTGGCGCTGGGTCTTCCTGATCAATGTGCCGATCGGGCTCTTTGGCACCATCTGGGCCTACGTGCAGCTCAGGGAGACAGGGGAGCGCCACCCCGCCCACATCGACTGGTGGGGCAACCTGCTGTTCGCCGCCGGGCTGACCTTGCTCCTCGTGGGCGTCACCTATGGCATCCGTCCCTACGGCACATCGAGCATGGCCTGGCTGAGCCCGTTCGTGATGACGACGATCGGCGCCGGTCTTCTGCTGCTGATCATCTTCGTCCTGATCGAATACCGCGTGGCCCAGCCCATGTTCGAGATGCATCTCTTCGGCATCCGTGCGTTCTCCGCCGGCAATATCGCCGGACTCACGTCCTCGATCGGCCGCGGCGGGCTGCAGTTCCTTCTGATCATCTGGCTGCAGGGCATCTGGCTGCCGATGCACGGCTACGACTTCGCCGAAACGCCGCTCTGGGCAGGCATCTACATGCTGCCGCTGACGGTCGGCTTCCTTCTTGCCGGACCGCTCTCGGGCTACCTCTCCGACCGCTACGGCGCGCGACCGTTCGCCACAGGCGGCATGCTGCTCGCAGCGCTCTCCTTCCTTCTGCTGATGGCCCTGCCGGCCAATTTCTCCTACCCGCTCTTCGCCATCATCCTGTTCGTGAACGGCATCAGCTTCGGCCTGTTCGGCGCGCCCAACACGACAGGCATCATGAACAGCGTGCCGGCGCGCTATCGCGGTGCCGCCTCAGGCATGCGGGCCACTTTCCAGAACACGGGCATGCCGCTGTCGATCGGCGTCTTCTTTTCGTTCATGATCCTCGGCCTGAGCGCCCATGTGCCTACGACCATGCTGCGCGGCCTGACGCAGCAGGGCGTGCCTGCGACCCTGGCCGCACGCCTTTCGCACCTGCCACCCGTCAGCTACCTGTTCGCCGCATTTCTGGGCGAGAACCCGCTCGCAAACCTGCTCGGCCCGAAGCTGCTGCGCACGCTGCCGCAGGCGTCGGCCGGGCGGCTGGTGAGCCGCTCGTTCTTCCCCTCGCTGATCGCTGGCCCGTTCCACAGCGGCCTCGTCGTGACGCTCACTTTCGCGATCGTGATGTGCCTGATCGCGGCCGGCGCGTCGTGGCTGCGCGGCGGCCGCTTCATCTACGAAGAGCACGAGGGCGAAAACCGCCGCGGCGCCTGAACATTGCCGCATCGCGCCTTTCATGCCAGCAATCGCTTGTCTAGCACAACATGCCTCGGCAGACCGTAACTCCGATCGCAACTAGGGAGGAGTGACGGCATGTCAGGGCGATGGACGAAGGCGGCGGCCCTGGGGCTGCTTGTGATCACGCTGGCCGGATGCTCGACGACGGCCGCGCCGAAGAAGAAGGGGACCGCCGCGGAGCCGGTGCGCAACGCGACCGCGCACGTCACACGCGGCACGGATCGCATGATCCGCGGCGCGACGGGACGGGGCTCCGGCGGCATGGGCAGCTGGTTCAGCGGCCTCTGGGGAACGAATCGGGCGACGCCAGGCGGTACGGGAACGACCAACCCGCGGCTCGGCGCAGGCATGACGCGCGGCACGTACCCGACGCCGGCGACCGGCGCCGGCGGCACCAAGACCGGAGGAACGGGTGCGAGCTTCGGCGCGTCGAGCACCAGGATGGGTCCTGCGGGCACGGGTCTTTTGGGCGGCCCGGGAACGCGCACGAGCAACACGGGCATGACGGGGACAACGCGCACCGGGGGTGCCACCGGCAACACCGGGCTGATGGGCGCCGCGGGAACCCGCACCGGCAAGGGCAGCCTGCGGGGCATGACCGGCGCCAGCAGCACCAAGACGGGCACCAAGGGGTCCACGACAAGCGCGGCGGGCACCAAGGGGTCCACGTCGGGCATGAAGGGCGCGGCGGGCACCACCACCGGCAAGAAGCCCCTGCGCGTGGTCGGATTCTTCACGGAGGACTCCTCCAAGAAGGGGCTCGTGGCGATCGGCCGGGACCCGAAGGCCCTCTCGGACCTCTCGCCCTGGTGGTACACGGTGCAGTCCGACGGCAGCATCAAGGACACATCGACGCCAGCCACCCGGTCCTGGGCCACTTCGCACAAGGTGCCGCTCATACCGCTCGTCACGAACGGCGGTGAGTACAAGGTGCTCCAGGACAACACCGCGATGCACACTGCGATCGAGAACCTGACGCAGCTTGCGCACAAGAACAACTATGCGGGCCTCAACGTCGACTTCCAGGGCCTGCCGGCCTCGGCCCGCACTGGTCTCAACTCCTTCGTCGACGAACTCGCCAGCAACCTGCACGCGATGAACAAGACCGTTGCGGTGGACATCATCCCGACCCAGGCCCAGACGGGCGCGCACGGCGCCTACGACGAGGTGACCCTGAGCCGCTACGCCGACTACTTGGTCCTGATGACGTATGATCGCCACGACAACACGAGCGCGCCCGGCCCCGTATCGCCCCACAACTGGGTGGTCGGCGCCGTGAAGCACACCCTCCAAGCCGGCGTGCCGGCCAGCAAGATCATCCTCGGCGTCAACAGCTACGGCTACAACTGGAACCTCTCCACCGGCAAGGGCACGACGGTGGGGCAGGCACAGGCGACGACGACGCCCAGCGCCAAGAAGACCTACAACCCGTCGACCAAGGAGACCAAGATCACCTACACCAAGAACGGCGTGACCCACGTGATCTACTACGGCGGCAGGAAGTCCCTGGCGGACAAGATCGCCATCGCAAGGCAGTACAAGCTCGCGGGCATCGCGATCTGGAAGGTGGGCTACGAGAACCAGGCCTACTGGCAGGAGCTGCTCACGAAGAACGGCAACGCCGCGAGCGGCGCGTCCACCTCGACTGGCAGCAGCAGCACGAGCAGCGGTGCCGGCGGCTCCGCAGCGACCAGCAAGCGCACGAACCACAGCAAGCCCATGACGCACAGGCCGATCGGCACGCGGACCGGCGGCAGCAAGCACACCGGCACCAAGTCGCACGGCGGCACCGCACGCAGCCAATCTGGCAAGGCACGCGGCAAGAAGTAGCGGGCAGAAGACACACCGGACCTGACCTCGCGGTCAGGCCCGGTGCTCTGTCTACGTAGGAACCTGCAACCGTTGCCAACAGAACGGACGGGATAGCGCGCGCTGCGCCAGTAGGCGTAGCCGAAGACGAGACCGGTCGGCTGGATCGGAAAGAGATGGGCGACTCGCGACCAAATGGGCTGAAGGTACAGGAGCCGCAGCGGCAGATGCGCCATGTCAAAGAGGGCAACCACGGGCCCCACATGCGGCACAACACAATCTTCACTTGCGCTCCTCGGCCGCTCCCCTTAGCGTCGAAGACGGCAGGGCCATATCGCCCTGCACTTGCCTCCAACACGGGGGACAGATCGTGAAGCCTCTCATCTACTTCATCTGCACCGGAAACTCCGCCCGCAGCCAGATGGCCGAGGGTTTCGCGCGGCAGATGCTCGGCGACCGGTTCGAGATCCTGAGCGGCGGCCTGGAGCCCTCGCAGCTGCACCCGCTCGCGGTCCGCGCGATGGCCGAGGCTGGCCTCGACATCTCGCAGCAGCACAGCAAGCCGATCGACGTCGATCGGCTTAGATCGGCCCACCTCGCCGTGACCCTCTGCGGCGACGCGGAGGAGCGCTGCCCCATGACGCCGCCCGAGGTGCGGCGGTTGCACTGGGGCCTGCCGGACCCCGCCCGGGCCGAGGGAGACGAAGCGGCACGCCTGCAGATCTTCCGCGAGGTGCGCGACGCGCTTCGAACGCATCTGCAAAACCTGGCCGACAGCCTTTAGGCCAAGCTTCGGCGGCACCAGCGACACGAGCCAAGACACGTGGGCCTAAGGCGAAGTCCCGCAGGGCGGCGCCGAGGTCGCGCGGCGCTTGCCATGGCGAGGCGTGCGCGAGCTCGGACTGGGCCGTTGGCAGCTGCCGCTCGGTCGCCTCGATCTGGCGGGCCGACGCTGCGGGAATCTTCTCCGCCGCGAGGCGCGCTGCGCGCAGGCTGAGGATGGCGGCGAAGAGCCGCCGGCTTAGGGCACGCGCGAATCCGCCGCGCTGCGCTGGCCTCCTCGCCGGCGCCCCGGCGCATCTCCTCCTGCCGCCGCGCACGCTCAGCAGGGCCAGGCAGGCCTCAAAAAGCGGAAAGATCCGCAGGATCGAACTGCGGCTCCCCGGTCTCCGCTTGCGGGTATTCCGACGCCGTGCGTGGCGGGGCCGGGCCTTTGTGGCCTCGACGAACTGGAAGTCCGCGAATCCCGCCTCGCCCACGTCGCCCGGGACGGCCAGGCGTGGGCGCCCAAGGCTCGGAGCTCCGCTTGCACGGACGTGAGGCGATGGCGTCGCGCGTTGCGATCGCAAGCGGCTTGCCTGTGCCCGCCCAGTCCCGGCTCGGGGGAGGCCCGTCCCTTCGAAGCATCAGTGATCAGCAGAACATAAAGCCCGCGGGGCCACTCGGCGGATGTCGTCCCAAGGCGCCTCCCCTGTGCGTATTCAGGCGAAGCGCACCGGCTCGGCGCCGTGCGGGCACATAGCGAAGCGGGATACGAGCGGCCCGCCCAGGTGGCAGGCCCCCCGGGTCCTACACTTTCGCGCGCCAAAGGGCCACGGTTCCCCCCGTACCTTGAGACCGACAACTTGCGACATTCGGACCATGTGTCCCTTGCCGCGTATGGCAGGAAGCGTACGCCGCCACGCGAATCTCTTTGCAGCATTCTACGGGAAAGTTCTCATTTCACGGGAATGTAGAAGGAGGCGTCGCACGTTGGCGCGTCGCAGCGGTTCGAGCCTCGAACGGGGGCTGCGCCTCCTGGCCGTCTTTGCGACGGCGGACGAACCCGAGCTGACCGTCGCGCAACTGGCGCGACAGGCCGATCTTCCGCCGTCCACCGCGTACCGCTACATCCAGGGCCTGCGCGACGCGGGCTACCTGGAAAGCGCAGGCAGCGGCGCCATGCGCCTGGGCAAGCGCGTGGAAGCCTTGGCCAGGCGGCTGCAGCTCCGGGACCCCCTGCCCGATCTCGCCCGGCCCGTGATGCGGGAGCTCAGCCGGCTCAGCTCCGAGACGGTGCTGCTCGTGGAGGCGGCGGGCATCTTCGGCGTCTGCGTCGAGCGCGTCGAGAGCCAGGAGCCGGTGCGCCTGTCGTTCGCCAAGGGCCGGATGGAGCCGCTCCACGCCGGCGCGACGGTGCGCGCCCTGCTCGCGTTCCTGCCGGACGACGTGCTCGCGGCGGTGATCGCGGGCGGACTCAGCCGCTACACGGAGGCCACCCTCACCGATCCCCAGCAGCTGCGCGAGAACCTCGCCGAGGTGCGCAGGCTGGGCTACGCCAACTCGGTCGGCGAGATGGACGAGGAGGTGCGGGCGCTCGCCGTTCCGCTCCGGCCCGACGGCCGCGGCTGGGCTCGGGCGGCGCTCTCCGTGACCGGGCCGGCGTTCCGCTTCACCGACGAGAAGGTGAAGCGGGTGCTTCCCCTCCTCCAGGCGAGTGCCGCACGCATCGAGGGGATCCTGGGTCGGCTCGGCGAGCGGCCGGAAAACGGGAATCTCTAGTTCAGGGAGGCTTTTCCTTGTCCCAGCCAAGAGAGGTTCAGGCACCGACGGGAAACCAGTTGCGTTGCAAGGGCTGGCCGCAGGAAGCGGCGATGCGCATGCTGATGAACAACCTGGATCGCCGGGTGGGCGAGAAGCCGGACGAGCTGATCG
>JAJYSZ010000025.1 GCA_021793315.1 Bacillota bacterium
ATCTCGGCAGTCTGCCGCAACCCGACGCGCTTGCCTGCCTGCGCGTTCTCCCGAGGGGCGGCGCAGGCAGGCTTGTCGTTGCGACCAGGCCCCTCCTCAATTTGGCCGAACACGCGAAGGTTCCTGCGCAGCATCTGTGAACCGGCCCTGTAGGCTTTGCCCTGGCACAGCTTCCGACAGCTGGTCTTGCATGCGCAACGATCTGCATACACCTATCCAGTTTGGAGGTTTTCGTTGGCGCCAGGGCGAACAAGAAAATTACTCGGGTCGCACCATTTGCCCGCACACAGCCCGCTACGGCGGCGAGGAGGGATCGACGTGGAGGCGCGCAGGCTCGGCGCATCCGGTCTCAGGGTCAGCAGCCTCGGCCTCGGCACCATGACGTTCGGCCTGCAGGCGGACCGCAAGACGTCGTTTCAGATCCTCGACAGGGCGGTGGCCGCCGGGGTCTCCTTCATCGACACGGCCGACGTCTATCCCCTGGGGCGGACCCATGCGGAGTTCGGTCTGACCGAGGAGATCCTCGGGGACTGGCTCAAGGGTCGCAGGCACGAGATCGTGCTGGCCACGAAATGCCACGGCGTCATGGGTCCGGGGCTGAACGACCAGGGGCTGGGCCGCAAGCACATCATGGACGCGGTCGAGGGCAGCCTGAGGCGCCTTAGCACCGACTGCATCGACCTGTACCAAGCCCATCAGTTCGACCGCGCGACGCCGCTCGAGGAGACGCTCCGGGCGTTCGACGACCTCGTCCGGCAAGGCAAGGTGCGCTATATCGGTGTCTCCAACTGGGCCGCGTATCAATTGCAGAAGGCGCTCTCGATCGCCGACCGCCGGGGCCTGAGCCCGCTCGTGAGCGTCCAGCCGCGCTACAACCTGCTCTACAGGGCGATTGAGACGGAACTTGTGCCGCTCTGCCGCGAGTCCGGCGTGGGCATCATCGCCTACAACCCGATGGCGGGCGGCTTCCTGAGCGGGCGCTACCGTCAGGGCCAGGCGGTCGAGGCCGGGACGCGCTTCGCGCTGGGCGGCATCGCGAAGCCAGGCGAGCGCTACCGCGGCCGCTACTGGCACGAGGCCGCCTTCCAAGCCGTCGAGACCTTCCGTGCCTTCTGCGCCGGGCGTGGCTGGGACGCGGCCACGACAGCCGTGCGCTGGGTCATGCAGCAACCTGGCGTCACCGTCACGCTGCTCGGCGCGAGCCGCCCCGAGCAGTTGGACCAGTCGCTCGCCGCGGCGGACCTGCCACCGCTTGGACCCGAGGAACTGCAGGAACTCGACGATCTCTGGTACCAGCTTCCCAGGCAGAAGGTGGAGGACTGAGATGCAGGATCGGATGCCCTGCGACGCGTGGCCACTGGCAATATCCGTCTTATTGTGTACAATTGTGCCATGAGTGACACCGAACTGACCCTCAAGGGCCATCGCCAATCTGTCCGCGACCTCATTTACGCGTCGCTGAGGACCGCCATATCGCGCGGCACGCTGGCGCCTGGCCAGATGCTGTCGGAGGAGCAGCTCTCGACGTCGCTCAACGTCAGCCGCACACCCCTGAGGGAGGCGCTGCAGAGGCTGACGACCGAGGGACTGATCGAGCGCGCCGACAACGGCCGGATCAACGTCAAGAACGTATCGCTCAAAGAGGCGACACAGCTCTACGCCGTAAGGTCCGTACTCGAGCAGCTGTCTGCCCGGGAAGCCTGCCTGCACATGACGCCGGAGGGCCTTCAACGACTCGAGCGCGCATATGGTCAGATGCTCACCGACGAGAACGATCCGTCCCGGGACGTCGCCGACAGCGGCGGCAGCTTCCATGCGATCCTGCACCAGATCGCCGACAATCCCATCAATCTGCGCCTGTTGGCGAACCTGCAGGTGCTCATCTCGCGCTACCGCTACCTCAGCACGGGCAGGGCAAAGAGAACGCACCACGCGGTGGAGGAGCATGACGCGATCCTGCGAGCCCTCGCCGCCTGCGATGCCGACGCGGCGGCGGAGGCCATGCGCATCCACATCGAGGAAAGCTTCGTCTCCGTCCGCAGTGCCCTCATCGCGCTCGAGGCGTCCCAGGACCTCAAGGTGCCGGACTAGCCAAAGCTTGGTGCAGCGCTGCGGTCAAGGCTTCGACAAATGCAGTGGCATCCCCCACCACCCCGACGTCCGCCACATGGAAGATGGGCGCGCCGGGGTCTTTATTGACCGCGAGCATGTGCTTGGCGTACACCCCGGAGACATGCTGCGGCGCTCCCGAGATGCCGATCGCGAGGTAGATCTCGGGGCGCACGGTGTTGCCGGTCTGCCCAATCTGCAGCTCGACGGTGGCCCACCCTGCCTCCACCGCGGCCAGGGTGGCGCCCACGCTGGCCTCCAGCCGCTCGGCCAGCGGGCTCAGCTTCCCGAACGACTCCCGGCTGCCGAGGCCGAGTCCGCCTGAAACGATGTAGCGGGCCATATCGATGCCGTCCGCCTGGCTGGCCCGCTGCTCCAGCGTGGTCCAGGCGGGAGGCTCCGCGGGCAGCCAGTCCACGTTCCGGGCGGGCGCCGCAGGCCGCGCGGGCGCGATCTCCGATCCTTCCTGGTCTCTCAGGGTGGCCACGAAAGGCAGGCGCAGGATCTCGATCTCCGCCTCGGCCCTGCCGGCGAACGGCCTCATCGCCACCTGCAGCCTGCCGGCGGCATCCTGGTGCACGGCGCCGCAGCCGGCCAGGCACGAGCCCTCGAGCCCTGCGGCAAGACCGGCCGCGACCTCGCGCTGGAGGTTCCCGTCGCGCAGGTAGATGGCGTGCAGCTCCCTGCCCTTGAGCTGGGGCTGCACGTTCCTGACAACCTCGCGGGCGGAGGGCGGCGCCGTGGGCGGCTGGAAGAGCAGGGCGGCGTCGCCCGTCCAGGCGTCCGCAGGCGCGACGAGCCAGAGACCCAGGACCTCCTCCTCGGGAAAGCGTTGGGCCAGCGTCGCGGGCAGGGCGGCATCCACCGCGCTCAGTATGATGGCGCCAATCACTGGGCGGACCTCCATTCTGCGAGTACGTCCATGGCCTCGGCCACCTGCTGCTCGAGCGTGCCTGCGAGGAACCGGCAGCTCTTCTCCGGTCGCGGAGCCTTGTCGAGCCGCGCAAGCGACAGCGCCGGCGAGGCGGCGACCGTCTCGACCAGCACTTCCCGCCGCTTGGCGGCGATCATGTCCTTGAGCTTCGGCTGGCGCAGCTTGAGGTTCGGGATCATGGTGACGCTGGCGACGAGCGGCAGCGGCGCGCGCACCGTCTCCTCCGTGTGTTCGTCGACCACGTGGTCGATCCGCACCTCTCCCTCCCCCTCTGGGCTGATGCGCAACAGGCGCGGCAGGAAGGGCACGCCCAGCAGTGCGGCAAGCGCCGGCCCGAAGATGCCCTGGTCCCAGTCCCCGGACTGCTCGCCGACCAGGAGGAGATCCGGGCGGTCTGCGGTGCCAAGGTGCGCCGCGAGGGCGCGCGCCGCCGTCATCGTGTCGAAGGCGCAGTCGAGGTCGATGCGCCGCGCGTCGTCCACCAGGTAGGTAAGGGCGACGCGCAGGGCCTCCGTCGCCTCCTTCGGACCGATCGCCACGCAGCGCACGCGGGTCCCCGGCAGCTGGTCGCGCAAGGCCAGCGCCACTTCGAGGCCGATCTTGTCGAAGAGACCGACCGTATGGGGCACGCGCGGGCCAGGTCGGCCGTCGGCGAAGCTCAGGAGGGCATCCGGCAGTTCGGGGTCCGGGATCCACTTCAGGGTCACGAGGATATCCAAGTCCAGATTCCTCCGTTCCTAGAACCTGAGGCTCCCGCCCCCCGGCGGGAGCCTCCCTAGCGGGTTCGCTGCATGCGACGGGCGCCGCTGGCTCAGCCCCTGTCAGCGACGAAGTTCGCGGCGTTGCGACCGGCGATGCGGCCGTAGACGGCGCCGCGCAGGAACGACGTGGCCCCGGGGTACTTGCCGTAATAGAGCCCCGTGATCTCGCCCGCCGCATAAAGTCCCGGGATCGGCCGATCATCCCGGTCGAGCACCTGGCTCTCCGTGTCGGTGGCGATGCCGCCATAGGTGAAGACGATCGAGCAGACGAGCGGCCACGCCACGTAGGGCAGCTTCGTCAAGGGCATGGCCCAGTTGGACTTGCCGGGCGCGATGCCTCTGGCGGCGTTGCCGTCCTTGCGCAGCGGCAAAAAGGCGGCGGTCGCGTTCTGGGCGCAGGCCTTGTTGTAGTTCTCGATCGTGTCCCGGAGCGCCGCCTTCGGCAGGCCGAGCTTCTCCGCAAGCTCTTCCGGCGTCGCGGCCGTCACGGGCTCGGCATCGGTGCCGAGGGCGTGGTGGTAGTTCGGAATCTCGAAGACGCGCTGGTCGCAGATACAGTAGGCGGTCTGACCGGGCTGCGTCAGGAAGCTGCGCGAGATCCTCTCGTAGGTCTCGTCGATCGTCTCCTCGCCCTCGTCCGCAAAGCGTACGCCCAGCTTGTTGACGAGGATGCCGTAGGGGAACAGCATGACGACAGCCTCGGGCATCCTGCTGCGCGGGTCCACGGGCTCCGCATGGAACGAGTTGAACTCGCCCGCGGGCTTGGCTCCGACCGCGAGGGCCGCCTCGATCCCCTCGCCCTTGTTGTGTTCTCCGCCCGGCGAGATGTTGCGCAGCCGGTGCACCGGGTGCGGGAAGTAGCGGGCAAGCATCTCGGGGTTGCCCTCGAAGCCGCCCGACGCCAGCACGACCGCCTTGGTCTTGAGCAGCGCCGTGCCCTGCGGCGTGCCGACCTCGATGCCCGCGAGCCTGCCGTCCTCGTAGACCAGGCGCTGGAAGGCCGTCTCGTAGAGGATCTCCACGCCGTACGACTCCACCTTGTCCGCGAGCCGCTCCACGACCGCCTTGCCACCCCCGACCGGCAGGAGGCGCGGTCGCGCGGCCGTGAGGAAGATGGTCGGCAGATGCTCGAACGCGACCCCCTGCTGGCCCAGCCAGTCGAGGGCATCCGGAGCCTCCGCGGCCAGCCTGCGCACAATCTTCTCGTCGCTGTAGCCTTCGGAGAACGCCATCATGTCCTCGATGAAGTTGTCGCTCACCGTGCTGCCGTCGGCCATGCGCAGGTACGCCCCGGTCCAGCGCGAGCTGCCACCGCGCATCTCGCGCGACGAGCGCTCCAGCACCGCAATCGAGATATCTTCCGTCCCGGCCTCCACCAGTTGCTCGACGCCGGCAAGCGCCGTAGAGAGCCCTGCCACACCCGCTCCGACCACGATGATGTCGTAATGGTCTTCCATGCTCTTCTGCCTCCCTTGTGTGGAATCTAGAACGTGCGCCGCCCGCCGGTCTCGGGCACCCAGGCAGTTGCGCCCTGCCCCTCATCGCGCAGGGCGTCGACGAAGGGCTCCGCCGTGGGCACGAGCGCGGGGAAGGTGCCGTAGTGAAGCGGCAGTGCCAGCCGCGCGCCGAGAAAAGTGACCGCCCTGGCCGCGGCCCGCGGCCCCATCGTGAAGTGGTCGCCGATCGGGACCATGGCCAGGTCGATGTCGTACATCTCGCCATAGAGCCTCAGGTCCGAGAAGAGGGCCGTGTCGCCAAGGTGCGCGAAAGTGAAGCCGTCCACCTTCACGACGTAACCGCTCGCGAGACCGCTGCGGGAGGTGTGCAGAGCCGGGATCATCGTCACCTCGATGCCGTCCGCGAGCTTGCGCGTGCCGCCGAGGTTCATGGTAAGGAAGGCGTCCTCGGCGACGCCTTCCTCTCGCGAAAGGCGCGCCAGGGTCTCCGGCTGGGTCACGATCTTGGCGCCGCTCGCGGCCACGGCGGGCACGTCCTGCACGTGATCCCAATGGTCGTGCGTCACGAGAGCGAATCCGGCGTCCTCAGGGGGGGACGCCTTTGTCACCGGGCTCTTCGTGTACCAGGGATCAATCACGAAGCGCAGGCCCGTAGAGCTGCGCACCTCCACGGTGGAGTGCGCCACCCAGACAATCTCGACCGACATCTCCCCACTCCTCACAAGTTCGGTTTTGCGATCACCATGCGGTCCAGCCGCCGTCGGCGAAGATCACCTGACCGGTTACGTAGTCCGAGGCGGCGGCGGACAGGAAGACGACGAGTCCGCGCAGGTCGCTCTCGGGGTTGCCGAGCCGACCGAGGAAGGTCCTCTGGCGCATCCACTCGAGCCGCTCGGGCTGCGCCTGGAGAGGGGCCGTCATCTGGGTCGGGTAGAAGACGCCAGGGGCGATGCAATTCACCTGGACGTTGTACTTGCCCCACTCGAGGGCAAGCCCCCGCGTCAGGTTGGCAACCCCCGCCTTGGATGCGTAGTAGGCGGACTCCGGCAAAGGCCCGACGACGTTCGTGTAGAGCGTCGAGGTGTTGATGATCTTGCCGCGCTGCCGCCCGACCATCTCGCGGGCGACGCGCCGGTCGACGAGCCAGGTGCCGGTCAGGTTGATGTCCACGATGCGCTGCCATTCGGCGAGCGTCATCTCGAAGGCGTCCTTGCGGAGCATCACGCCAGCGTGGTGCACGAGGACGTCGATCTTGCCGAACCTGCCGGTGGCCGCCGCGACCATCGCGTCCACCGAGCCTTCGTCGGCGACGTCGACAAAGCCGACCTCCGCCTGCCGCCCCAGCGCCTCGATCGCGGCCTTGGTCTGCTCGAGGTCCTCCTTGCGGGACGCCTGGTCCGCCAGGAACAGATCCGATCCGTGCTCCGCCAGCGCAAGAGCGGAATGGTAGCCGAGCCCGCCGGCGGACGCTCCCGTCACGAGGGACACCTGACCTGTCAGATCGAACTGGTTCATGGAATCGCCTCCTTAGTGAAGAGCCGGGACCTGCCGCGTGGTCGCCTGGCGAACGATACCCCGCGGATCGCGGGACCTTGCGTTTGATCGGCCGGATCCGCTGCAGCTCGCCGCCTTGCCTCCTGGATCTCCGACACTGCCGGGCCGGCGCCCGGTCACTCCTGCCGGGTGCGCCGCCAGCCTCCCCCCGCAAGCAGCCAGGGCACGAGTCCGCCCTGGGCCACCATCTCCATGAGGAAGGGCGGCAGGGGCGTGGCCTGAATTTCGGCCTGCGTCCGGCTGTTGCGCAAGCGGCCGCTCTCGAGCGCAACCTCCAGTCGGTCGCCCGTCTCCGCAAAGCCCGCGATCCCCGGCACCTCCAGGGCGATGAGACCGTTGTTGAAGGCGTTGCGGTAGAAGTTGCGGGCGAAGGACTCGGCGAAGACCGCCGCCACTCCCGCCTGCCTGAGGCCGATCGCCGCGTGCTCGCGCGACGAGCCCGAGCCAAAGCTGCGGCCGGCGACGATGAAGTCACCGGTCTTGATCCTGCCGGAGAAGTCCGGCAGGACGCCCTCCATGATGTGGTGCGCCCAGACCGCAGGATCGCGGTCGACCAGGTACATCGACGGGATGATGGCGTCCGTGTCCACGTCGTCGCCGAACGCCCAGGCCGTTCCCTCGCGAATCGTCTCCATGCTCTACACCTCCCCCGCCGTGCGGATCTCCCCGGCGATCGCGGAAGCCGCGACCGTCGCCGGCGACGCGAGATACACCTGGGAGTCCATGTGGCCGGAGCGCCCGCGGAAGTTGCGGTTCTGCGTCGAGATCCGCACCTCGCCCCTCGCGAGCGTCCCTTCATGAATGCCGGGACAGGATCCGCAGCCGGGCGAGCACACGACAGCCCCGGCGTCGGTGAATACCTCCAGCAACCCCTCTGCCAGGGCCTCGCGGTACTCCCGCAGCGTGGCCGGCGTGACGAGCAGGCGTACGTCCCTGTGGATGTGCCGTCCGCGCAACACGTCGGCGGCCACCCTGAGGTCCTCGATTGTGCCATGGGTACAGCTGCCGAGGTACGCCTGGTCGACGTGGGTACCCCGCACCTCGCGGAGGCTGTGGACGTTCGCCGGGTTCGGCGGCACCGCCACGACCGGCTCGAAGCTGCCCGCGTCGTAGCGGTGGACGCCCTCGAAGCAGGCGTCCCGGTCGCTGTCGAGGTCGGTGCACGGCTTCCCGTGGCGGTCGAGGTAGCTGCGCGTGACCTCGTCCACCGCAACGATCCCGTTCTTCGCCCCGAACTCGGTCGAGAGGTTGCAGAGCGTCATCCGGCCCGGCAACGCCATGCCCCTGACCGTCGAGCCCGCCCATTCGATCGCCTTGTAGGTCGCGGCGTGCCGCCCGTGCTCCCCGAGGATCGTCAGGCCGACGTCCATCGCCATGACCCCGGGCGGCAACTCCCCGTCGATCTCGAAGCGGATGGTGGGCGGCACGCGCATCCATGTCCTGCCTGTCGCAAAGACGGCCGCCACGTCCGTAGGTCCGAGCGCCACGGCGAGCGCCCCGATCGCCCCGGACGTGTTGGTGTGGGAGTCCGTGGCGACCAGGATGTCACCGGCACCGAGAAGGCCGCTGTCGAGGAAGAACTGGTGCTTGATGCCGTAATCGGTCACGGTCCGCAGCCCGTGCGCCCGGCTGAACGCCACAAGGCCCCGCACGATCTCCGCCTCGTCGAGGCCGGAAGGCGGCATGTAGTGGTCGGAGATCGCGATCGCGCGCTCCGGATCCCACGGCTTGCCGCCCAGGCGCTCGAACGTCTCGGCGAAGATCGAGAACTGGACGTCGTCGATGCTGGCGAGGTCGACCTCGACGACGACGAGGTCCCCTGGCTTGACCTGCTCGTGCCCGGACCGTCTGGCCAGGATCTTCTCGGTGATCGTCATGCCCATCCGGGTCATCTCCTCCCGTCGGTTCGAAACTGTCCGGGGGCTAGCCGGGCAGTGGCGCGGGTGTCTTGGCGAAGTGCGGCAGGTCCCGCTTCGTCGCGACGAGCCACGCCACGATCAGCCCGGCGAGGGCCAGCCAGAGCGCGAGCGCGAACCACGCGTCGCCGAAGCGGTGGGTCAGGTCGATGACGTGCCCGAAGAGCGGCGGGTAGAGCGCGGAGCCGAGGAAGGAGGCCGCGGACGGCCAGCTCATGGCCTGGCCGGAGCGGGCGAGCGGCACGCATTCGGCAGCCCAGAGATTGGTCGTTGAGGACCAGCCGATCGTGCCGAGGCCCAGCAGGAAGAGCACGACGAAGACCAGGATGAGACCGCTGCCGCGCGGCATGAGGCCCACGGCGAGGCTCGCGAGGGCTGCGATGAAGGCGAGGGCGATCAGGACCGGTGCCCGCCTGCCGCCGACCAAGTCGGTGAGGGTGCCTGCCATGAGGCGTCCTGTGATCCCTCCCACCTGCGCCACGGCGAGGCCCACACCGCCCAGCGCCGTGGTCCAGCCGAGGTTCGCGCGCAGGTCCGGGATGATGTAGGCGATCACGGTGTACTGGCCCGAGACGAGCATCCAGCTCAGCAAGGTCGGCCAGATGGCGGGCAGGAGCCCCTTGAGGGACTGGCCGCCGCCCCGGTGAAGCTGCCAGTGGCGCGGCAGGTGGAAGAAGAAGATCGTGCTCGTCAAGACGAGAACCAGCGCGAGGCCCACCCAGACGAGCGGCAGCGAGAGGCGCGCCAGTGCCAGCGGCAGAAGCAGGGCCGCCAGGATGCCGCCGATCGGCACGCCTGTCTGGCGGAGGGACATCACGAGTCCGCGCGCCGAATTGCGGAAGCCCTCGAAGATCGAGCGCGAACTCGCGAGCGGCACCGCAGCGGAGGCGACGCCGATCGCGAACAGCACGCACAGGAGCGGCACATAGGACGTGATCAGTCCGGCCAGCACGACGAACACGGCCATCGCCGCAACGCCGCGCGTCAGGAGCCAGCGCGGTCCGCGGCTGTCCACGAGGCGCCCGGCGAACAGCATGCCGACGAAGACGCCGGCCAGGGTCGCCGACGACAGCAGACCCATCTGGCTCAGGTCCAGGTGCATGTTGCTGCGGATGCGCAGCGAGATGATGGCCACGCCCTGCTGGACGAGCGCAGCACCCATTTGGGCCACGATGCCTGTCGCGAGCAGCAGAAGCGCCTGCGGGGGCACGTTCAGAAGCGTCCTAGGCGTCGACATGTCTTTCTCACCTGTCCGGTCGGTTGGGTGCTAGGCCTCGAGCAGGCGTCTCGGCGTCTCGCAGGCCATGCGGCGGAGCGCCGCCTGCGCGATGCCGGCAGTTGCGAGGCGGTTGAGGAACGCCGCGAACCCGGCAATGGGATCGCCATGATCGCGCCGTCCGAGGTCGCTCGACAGCACGATGCGCTCCTCGCCCACGCTCCTGATGGCGGCGAGGAGATCCTCCTCGGCGACGGCCTGAGGCTCCGCGAGGACCGTGGCGCAATGCTCGATGCACGCGCCGAGCCCGGCCAGCGCCAGCTGCGCCTCCAGCGGCAGGTCGGGCCCGACGCGCCGGTTCATGGCGTGCGTCACCACCACCTTGCGCACGCCGATCGCGACCGCCTGACGCACCAGCGGCAGCAGCTCCGACGCCGGCAGGTGCCCGGTGGCGAGGATCATGCTGTGGTCGCGGATCAGCTCGAGGATCTCCGGCATGCCCGCCACAAGCTCCTCGGGGCTGTCCTGCCGCATGACGCTCAGGCGCCCGGCGGTCGGCATCCAAACCACTTTGCCGCCAAGCCGCGCCGCCACTTCGACCGCCTGCGGGTTCAATCCGCCGTTGGGCGGATCCAGCGTGATGCCGCCCGCGACGACGAGCGTCGGGTGCCTCTGCCCTACCACCTGCGCCAGTGGCGCCGTGCCATAGCTGTGGCTCTTGAAGACGAAGCCGCCCATGCCCAGCTCGACAGCTCTCAGGGCAGCTTCCTCGATGTCGCAGAAGCGGGGGATGTACGGGTCAGGGCCGAGATGGAGATGGAGGTCGATGGCCCCCGTGAGAGCGCCCTCATGCCCCATGCCCACTCCCCCTCTCCGCGTCCGTCAAGAGCGCCTCGAGCGCAAGGTCGGTCCGCTCGAACGGCTGCTCCCGCCAGGCCGGATCGCGCGAGGCCAGGTAGCGGAGGCGGCTCTGCGTCGCCCGCGTCATCTCCGCCGGCACCCCCAGCTCGCCGAGGAATGTCGCGACCTCCTCCATCTCCCCCACGCGTCGCCCGGCATGCTGGAGGCTGCCGCAGACGAAGCGCTGCACGAGGCTCTCGAAGTCCCTCTGGTGGATCGACTCGTCGAGGCCTCGTAGCACCTCCTGTTCCACCCCCGCCTTGCGGGCGGCCGAGAGCGCCTCGATCAGCAGCATCGCGAGCCCCTTCATGACGACGCTTCTGGTCATCTTCAGGGTCGCGGCCATGCCGACGCGGTCGCCCACGACATCGACCCTGGCCCCATACGGCGTGAGCATCGCGGCCACTTCGGCGGCGCAGGGGCCTGAAACGGTCAGCGTGATGCGGCCGGACGAGGCGGGGGCGCCCATGATCGCGCCGTCCGCCATGCGGACGCCCCGCGCCGCGAGCAGTTGCGCGATCGATTCCTTGGTCTTCGGTCCGACCGAGTTGACGTCCAGGAACAGCTGCGGTCCCGTCAGGTGCCCGGCGACGGCCCCGGCCACCTCCTGCGCGCCGCGCGGGCTGACGGCGCTCACGATCAGGTCGAGACCGTCCGCGAACGCCGCGGGGTCCTCGTAGAAAGCGACGCCCGCCCGCTGCGCCTGCCGGGCGGCCCGCAAGGGGTCCGCCCCGGGCCGGGAGCCGAGGTAGAGGGCCCGGACATGCTCCTGCAAAAGCCCTCGAGCCACCAGCGCCCCGGCGTACGACGAGCCCACCTCGCCCAGGCCGATGAAGCCGACCTTCGGATGCATGGCGATCCTCCTCAGGGTGCCGCGGATCTCGGCCCGAAATAGGCCTGGTCGAGCTCATCGAGGCGACCCTGCGGGGGGCGCTTCGAGAAGTAGCTGACGCGCGCATGGCTGAGTCCTGTGAGCTTGTGCAGATCGACCATCATCTCGGCTGTCTTGAGAGTCGCCGCGAGACCGTCCACGATCGGCACGTCGCCGATGCGCCTGAGGCCGGCCCTCTGGAGCACGGCGTTCAGCACGGCCTCGCCCGGAATCACCACTTCGATGCCGAGGGCCGCGAGCTCGTGCACCTTTGCCTCGAGCCGCTCCAGCACGGGACCCGGGTCGTCGTAGCCCTGCGAGACCTCGGCGAACTCCATGCCGAGCCAGTGGGCTCCGACGAACTGGCCGCCAAGCCCGTAGCGCCGCACGTTCGCCTCGTAGAGGGGCGCAAGCTCCTTGATCATGCAGATGATGCCGAAGCGGTAGCCCGACATGGCGGCCACGTGCATGCTGGACTGGCCGTAGCCGACGACCGGGATGTCGACAAGCGTGCGCGCCTCGACGAGTCCCGCGTCCGGGAGGGTGCTGATCATGAAGCCGTCGTAGCCTTCACGCTCGGCCTGGCGCACGTTGCGCAGGATCTGCTGCGCGTGCAGGCCCTGCACGTGGAGATAGCGGATGTCTTCGCCCGGATAGGCGCTGAGGTAGGTGCCAGGGTCCATGCCGTGCATCACCACCTCGGTCCCGGGAGCCGCCAGGCGCCGGAACTCGTGCTCGAGCACGGACCGGTAGGCCGGCACGCGGTCGAGCACGGTGAAGCTCTGGTGCCAAAGTTTCATGCCTCTGTCCTCCGAAGAACCGGGATGTTCCGCCGCCTCAGCGGTAGATCTCGTCGCCGTAGAAGCGACGGACCTCCTCGAGCACGCCACCGGTCGGGGGAGCGTACGTCAGCACCTTGCTCGTGAAGGTGCCGAGGATGCCCTTGAGCTTCACGGCCATCTCGCCCATCTTGATCAGGCCCGGGACGCCGTCGAGGATCGGAGCGCCGTCGATGTCGCGGATGCCGTTGCGGCTCAGAAGCTGCATCACTACGCCACCCGCCGCGATCAGCACCTCCGCCCCTTCGCTGATGCACCTGCGCCCCGCCTCGGTGAACTGGCCGACGATGGCGTCCTGCGCCGGGCCCGGCTCGAAGCCGGCCCCGAGCGACGTGATCTTGGGAATGCTCATGCGCTGGACCGAGGCGAGCTGCTCCGTGAGGCCGTAGTACCTGATGTTCTCCAAGATGCGGGGCGTGAACTTCGGGTTGATGGTGATCATGCCGTAGCGCCTGCCCATCATGCAGGCGAGGTGCAGGCTCGTCTCGCAGAGGCCGAGCGCCGGGATGCGGACGAGCTCCCGGATCTCGTGCAGGCCAGGGTCCGCGATGTTGCCGAGCAGGAAGGCGTCGAACCCCTCACGCTCGGCCCGGACGGCGTTTTCGATCACCTCCCCGGTGTCGAGGTACTGGATGTAGCGGTAGTCGTCGGCGACGCCACCGCCGCGCTCGATGCCGTGAATCTCGATCTCCGTGCCCGGATCGGCGGCGCTGCGCACGGTCTCCCGCAGGGTCTCGGCATAGGGACCGAACTCGGTCGCGCGGGCGAAGCTCTGGTACCAAAGGCGCATGACATAACCCTCCACTTCGTTATCTCCTGGCCGCCCCGAGGACGACCGCTAGACCACGTCGGTGCCCACCTTGTGATGCCGCCGGCTGATCAAGGCGTGGACGAGGCTCCCGACCGAGAGCAGCAGGAACGCGAGAGCGATCGGCCGCGTGAAGATGGCCGCCCAGATCGAGCCGTAGACCTGCAGTGCCTGGTAGAGGTTCGTCTCCAGGATCGGCCCCAGGATCAGTCCGAGCAGGAGCGGCACGGTGCTGATGCCCATCGACCTCAGGCCGTAGCCGAGCAGGCCCGCAAGCAGCGCGATGAGCACGTCGAACCAGTTGTTGTTCACTGCGAACGCCCCGACCAGGGCGACGACGGTCACGATGGGCAGCAGAAAGCGCGTCGGCACGAGCGCGAGCTTGGCCGTCCAGCGCGCGGCAAACAGCCCGATCACGAGCATCAGGATGTTGGCGACGAATGCGCCGGTGAAGATCGTGTAGACGAAGGCGGCGTGCTGCAGAAAGAGCGTCGGGCCAGGCTGGAGTCCGTGCAGGGTCAGGGCGGCGATGATGATCACGGTGTCGACGCTGCCGGGGATGCCCAGCGTGAACGCCGGAATGAGCCCCGAGAGCACGGCGGCGTTGGCCCCGGTGTCGGACGCGATGACGCCGTCGATGTTCCCCTCGCCGAATGGCGGGTCGGATTTGTTGACGCGGCGGGCCTCGTTGTACGTGATGAAGCTCGAGATGGTCGGCCCGGCCCCGGGGTGGATGCCCATGAACACCCCGATGACGGCGGAGCGGACAAAGTTGAACCAGTGACGGGCCCAGTCCTGCGCGCGGAAAAGGAACAGGTCCCGCTCGTTGCTGGGCTCGACCTGCACGATCCGCGGACGTCGGTGGTGGATCAGGTTGATCAGTTCCGGGAAGGTGAAGAGCCCGATCAGGGCCGGGATCAGCGCCACGCCGCTCAGGAGGTTCGGCGTGAAGACGAAGCGCGCAAAGCCAGAGGGAGCGAAGCCGATCGTGCCGACGAAGAGTCCGATGAGCACGGAGATGATGCTCTTTGCGAGCGTGCCGCGCGTGATCGAGACCACGAGGGTCAGGCCGAACGACGCGAAGGCGAAGATCTCCGCCGGACCGAGGTAGATCACGACATTGCCGATCAGGGGCGCGACGAAGAGGAGCGCGATCGCCGCCGCAATGCTGCCCACGAACGCGCCGATGATCGACGTGCGGATCGCGCGCTGGGCGTGCCCCTTCATCGCCAGTGGATGGCCGTCGAGCAGCGTCGCCGCCGCCGCGGACGTGCCCGGGATGTTCATCACGATGGCCGGCACGGCACCGGCCCAGACGGCGGCGTTCCAGATCGCGATCAGGAGCAGCACCGCCGACACGGCTGGCATGCCGTAGGACAGCGGCAGGAGCATCGTCATGGCGGCCGCGCCCGTCAGCCCGGGCAGCGACGCGAACACGATGCCGATCACGACCCCGAGCGCCATCAAGGCCACGTTCACCGGTGAAAGGCTTGCGGCGAAGCCCTGCAAGATCAGGTGAGCCACCGAATCTCCCTCATCTCAAGAAGAACCCTCTCGGTAACGGCAAGTAGAGAAACGACTGGAACACCACATAGAGCACCACCGTGAGCAGCACCGGCAGGGCAATGATCATCCAGATCCTGCGTTCGCCGTTCAAGACGACCAGGACACCGGAGAAGAGGAACGCCGCCGGCAGGGTGCCGATCCAATTCCACGAGAGAATGAACAGCAAGGTGAGCCCGATATAGATCACGACATGCCACATGGCACCGCTCTCGGCCTTCGGCTCCGTGGCCGCCTCTTCCCTCTGCAGGTCCTGCTGGCTGGCCTTGAACGAGTTGTAGAGAGCCACCGCGGCCAAAATTGCGAGAAGCGCAAGCACGATATGGGGATAGGCCCCGTCCTGCAAGGCGTACGAGCGGCTCACGTAGATCAGGACGGCGGCGCCGACGATCATCGCGGCATACCCGACCTTCTCCCCGAGTCTCGTCACCCTGACAACCCCCTTTTCACCCAGGGTCGAAGCGGGGAGAAGGTGCGCGCCACCAAGGGGCCGCGCTCCCCCACCCTGCAGCCTTGTCGCTCACGTGCCCCCGGGGCGGTCGGGCAGGGCCTCCCCTGCCCGCGCCGGCCCAGGTTCCTCCGCTTCGCCGAGCTCCCGGCCGGCCGCGGCAGGCGGCCTAGGCACCGGCTCGGACGAGGGTTTGCGGACAGACCTCCTACTTGGCCACGCCCAGCTTCTTGAACAGCGCGCCGTCCGACTTGTACTCGCTGTAGATCAGCTTGGTCGTCTCGGGCGAGTTCAGGTAGTCGACGGTGATGCCGATCTTCGCGAAGTTCTTCTTCAGCTCGGGCGACTTGGCGGCCTCGGCCAAGGCCTTGTCGAGCACGTTCATCACGTACTGCGGCGTCTTGGCCGGAGCTGCGAGCCCCTGCCACACGCCAACCGCGACCGGGAAGCCCTGCTGCTCGAAGGTCGGGATGTTGGGGAACACCGGCGAGCGCGTCGGAGCCGATGTCGCCAGCAGGCGCACCTTGCCGGCCCGGACATCGGACAGGACCTCGCCCGTGTTGTTGTAGCTGAAGCTCGTGCGGCCGGCGATCGCAGAGAGCAGCTCGGCCGGGCCGCCGGTGAAGCCGCTCACCGTGGTGAACTTGAGGTGGGCGTCAAAGGCGAACTCGGCGCCCATCACGTCGGTGCTCGGCCAGCCGGCCGTAAACGGCGCCTTCAGCTTGTTGGGGTGCTTGCGGCCGTAAGCGACGAGCTGCTTCAGGGTCTTGAACGGGCTCGTCACGGAGACGGCCAGGTAGTTCGGGATGTACGTGATCTGGCCGACATACTTGAAGCTTTGCGGCCCGAACGGCACCCCTCGCTCGATCCAGGGCGCGTCGATGATGCCCGGCGAGTCGAAGAACAGGGTGTAACCGTCGGCCACGGAGTCCGACGCCACGCTCGTGCCGGTGATGCTGCCGGCGCCCGGGATGTCCGAGACGATGACAGGCACCTTGAGTTCCTGCTGCAGGATCGGCGCCAGCGCTCTCGCTGTCTGATCGACGCCGCCGCCGGCGGCGTACGGGACGATGATCTCGATCGGCCGTGTCGGGTACTTGGGCGCCGCCGCGCTGGCGGTCGGCAGGGCCATGAGCACCATCGATGCCGCGAACCCGAGGGCAGCGGATGCGCCTACCCCGCCACGAAACTTGCGAGCCATACGGTTACCTCCCCCGCTTCATTCCGACTGGATCCGGGATCTCGCACACCGGGAGCCTGACGTGCCGCTTCACCTCCCTAAAGGGCCGGGGCAACGAGAAGACGGGCTACGCGATGGCCTGCACCGCTCCTCGGCCGGCGATGCGGCCGAAGACCGTCGCCTTGCCAAGCGACGTGCCCGTCATGTACGCAGCTCCATGGAATCCGCCCATGACCTCGCCGGCGGCGTAGAGGCCCGGGATCGGATCCCCGAAGACGTCGAGGACCCTGGCGCAGTCGTCGACCGTGATGCCCGCGTAGGTGGCGATGATGGCCGACGTGGACGGGTAGGCGTAGAACGGCGGTTCCTCCAGGGTCACGAGCGACCCGAACCGGTGGGTGAGGTGCTTGCGATCGAAAGGATCGCCGAGACCCTGGCGCACCGTATCGTTGTAGCTCGCCACCGTCTCTTTGAGCCTGCCGGGGTCCACGCCGATCTTGCCGGCGAGCTCCTCGAGGCTGGGCGCCGTGATCATGCGGCCTTCGGTGATGCGCCGATGGAAGTCGAACATGGGATAGCCCGGCACTTCCTGACGCATCACGGCCTCGTCGAAGATCTGGAAGCCGAGCGCATCCTCCTGCTCCAGGCAGGCATCCCCAAGCAGCTTGTAGTCGAGCGACTCGTCGACGAACCTACGGCCCTGCTTGTTGACGGCGATGGCTCCTTTGTAGACGGCGAGACAGGCCGTGTGGTGTCCGGACTGCGCCTGCGGATGGTTGCCGAACGTTCCCTTCACGTAGGGCATGTCCCGCAGGCCAGCACCGAGTTGCCACGCCATCTTGATGCCGTCGCCGTAGTTGCCGAGGCCACCCAGGCGAAGGGCCCGCTCCTTGCCGGGAGCGAACGCCGCGATCATCTCCTTGTTCTGGCAGAAGCCGCCGCTCGTCAGCACCACTCCGCTTGCGGCCTTGAGCAGGAACTCCTGATCGCCCTGGTGCGCCTTGACGGCGACGGTCCTGCCCGTCTCGGCATCCCTCACGAGGCGGTCCGCCATGACGCCTGTCACGACGGTGAGGTTCGGGACCAGGCGCGCCGCAGCGTGCAGCAGCTCGATCACCCGTCTCGGATTGGCGGGATGCGAGCGCGGCACCGACTGCCCAGAGGCCGCCTGCACCTGGCCGAACTCGACGCCATGTTCCCGCAGCCAGTGGTAGACCGCGAGATTGTCCTGGACATACCGGTCGATGAGTCTGGGGTCGTTGCGCTGCTGCCCGACCTCGATCAAGTCCTCGCGCAGCAGTTCCGGCGAGTCCTGGATGCCCTGGGCCGCCTGCAGGTCGGTGCCTGTGAAGCAGAAGGAACCGCCGCTCATCACGGTGCTCCCGCCCACCTCGTCCTGCTTCTCGCACAGGAGCACCTCGCGCCCCTGCTCGGCTGCCGTGAGGGCGGCCACGAAGCCTGCAAGGCCTGCCCCGATGACGACGACCGCGCTCTCCAACTCTTCCATGCCTGTGTCTCCCTCCGGCTTGGTCTACCGCCGCCGCGTGCCTGCTTCAGGCCGCAGCGCACCGCGTCCGCTCCGGCCGTGCGCGCGTGTGCGGGAGCGGCTCAGGCCTTGACGACGAAGCGCCGTTCGAGGTCGAAAATGCCCGGCAGGCCGAGGAGGTCATTGATCTCCTCGAACGAGACCGCAAGATCGCTGCGGTCGGGAACGGTGTCGGCCTGAGCGGTCGCCTCGAACGCCTCGAAGGCGTTGATCATGCCCTGGATGGCCGCCGCCGTCAGCATGCGGGGGTACTCGACCACCGCAGCGCCCAGTTCCTGAAGGCGCTTCGGCGACACTAGCGGCGTCGTCCGCCGGGAACGGATGCCGAAACCCATGTTGATCGCGACCGGCTTCTCGACGTTGCGGCAGAAGGTGGCGATGTCGTCCTCCGACAGCAGCGCGTCGGCGAACAGCAGGCTCGCCCCGGCTTCGCCGTAAAGGTTGGCGCGGCGGATGGCTTCCGCGATGCCGAGCGGTGCGGCCGCGTCGGTCCTGGCCTTGATCACGAAATCCGGATCGCGACGCGCCTCGACCGCGGCGTGGAGCTTCTCGACCATCTCCTCGGCCGGGATGACCTCCTTGCCCGCCATGTGCCCGCAACGCTTCGGCCAGGTCTGGTCCTCGAGCATCAGGCCGGCCGCGCCGGTGTCCTCGAAATCCCGCACCGTGTGGTACACGTTGACCGCGTTGCCGTAGCCGGTGTCTCCGTCGGCGATCAGCGGCATGTCGGAAATGCGCGCCAGCATGCGCACCGCGTCGAGGTTCTGCTGCAAGCCCATCAGCCCGACGTCCGGATAGCCGTAGCGGCTCTCCGAGATCCCCGCACCGGTGATGAGGGCCGCCTTGTAACCGCGGCGCTCCGAGACGAGCGCGCTGAACGCGTCGAACACGCCCGGCGCGACCAGGATCTCCGGTGCCTCGATCAGGCTCCTCAGTCGTCTTGCACGCTCACTCACGTCGACGAGCCTCCCCGTTTGCTTCCCGCTTCCGTCAACCTCTGAGCCCCGCCGGTCTGCCCCAGCCGAGCAACTCGATCTCGCTGCCCACCACCGCGGCCCTGCCGGCCGGCGACGCAGCGAACCAGACCGCCTCCGCCACGGTCGCCGGCTCCATCCAGGTGGCCGCTTCCTCCGGCTTGACGAAGGGCCGGGTCATCTCGGTCAGCACGGGCCCGGGACTGATCGCCGCGAACTGGATTCCCTGCCCGCGGAATTCCTCCGACAGCGACTTTGTCAGACCTAGAAGCCCCCACTTGGATGCGATGTAGGCGCTGCGTTTCACGCCCGCCAGGCGCGACCAGATGGAGCAGATGTTGATCACCGTGCCGGTGCCGCGTCGGAGCATGCCCGGCAGCACCGCTCGCGTCGTGGTGGCCGCGCCCACGAGGTTCACGTCGATGATGCGATTCCAACGCTCCGCCGGCAGTTCGAGAAAGTCGTCGTACTGGGCGACCCCTGCCGCGTTGATGAGGCAACCGACATGGCCGAACGCCGCCTCGGTCGCTTCGAGCGCGGCCGCGACGGCCCGCTCGTCGGTGATGTCGCACAGGAGGCTCTGCGCGGAGCCCTCGCCCCCGGGTAGCGTCTTGACGTCCCAAACACTGACCGGCCAGCCCTCGCGCGCAAACCGCGCAACGATCGCCCTGCCGATATCCCCAGCTCCGCCGGCCACCACCAAGGCGTCCATCCAGGTGCACCTCCAAGGCGTTCGCACACGGCCGCATCCGCAATCGAAGTTCCGCTGGCTACTCCTGCCACGGGTGGCAGGCCTACCTCGTACCGCCTCTGTCGGTTAGTTCTGCATTCTTGTATACACCTCCTCCTGCTCTGAGAATTCTTTTTCCCCACCATGCACGTATCTTCACGGGAGTCCCGAAGCGGGCGCCCGACAGCCCACAAGTCCATATCGCCTGACATGGTGGGGCCACCCGGTTCTCTCCTCCTGGGGCCGGTTCGCGGACGGGCTGGTCCGCCTGGCCATGCCCTAGGTGCCCTTGGCAAACAGGCTAGCGATAGATCTCGCGGTCGAAGATGCGGAAGTCATGGGGCGGCAGCAGCCGACCGCCGAGACGTTCGAGCTGCAGGAACGTCTCGTAGTAGTCGGCGAGGCTGTAGTGATGGGTGTCCGGAATGTGCGGCCAGGCTGGCGGCCTGCCGTCCCAGTTCTCGTAGAGCGGGACATTGTCGCTTGGCAGGACATAGAGGCCTGTCGCGGCCTGGACGGTGACGGTCTGCATGCCCGGCGTGTGGCCGGGCGTGAGCATGACGCCGAGGCCAGGCATCAGCTCGCGATCCCCGTCGATCACGTCCCAAGCCGTCCTGGCCCAGAGCGGCGTCCGGCCTACGACGAAGGAATCATAGCTTCTGGCGTGCCAGGGCAGCGGCGCTGCGGCATAGCGCAGTTCCCTGCCCTGCACGAGGCAGCGTGCCTTCGGCAGCAGGTCGAGCCCGTAGCTGTGATCCCAGTGCAGATGGCTGAGGATCACGAGGCCGATCGACCCGGGGTCGACGCCGAGGGCAGCGAGCCGCGCGAGCAGATGCTGCTCCGCAGGGCGGTCGAACGGGTGGTGATCTTCATGCGCCGTAAGCGGGTCGTCGCAGCCCGTGTCCACCAGCACCCGCGCGTCGCCCCTCTCCAGCAGGAAGGCCGTCACGGGCACGTCGAGCGGTTCCGGGCCGCCGCCCGAGTAGAGGAAGCTCGAGCGCTTCCTGTGCAGGGTGCCGATCCAGAGCGGGCGGATCGTCCAGTCCATGGGGCCGCCTCCTTCTTGGCTCAGTTGCGCGCAAGCTCAGTCGGCGAACAGACTCGTCAGCTCCCTGATGCTGCCGAGATCCTCGAGGTGCTCTACGGTTGCGCGGATCGCCTCGAGCCGGGGCGCGGCGAACCTCGCCCCGGCGAGGCTCTGGAACTTGCGCCAGTGATCTTCCGGCGTCATCGGGTTCTCGAGGGACCCTTTCGGGTAGTCGACCTGCGCCTCGAAGGACTCGCCCGAGGCGAGCGTTGCGCGCAAGTTGCACGAGACGCCGCGCGGCAGGCCCGGATCGGCCTCGAACTGCAGCATGCCTGCGAGCCTGCGCACCTCGGGATGCGCGATGAACTCCTCCTGAAACTGGTCGAGAAAGGCGGCCCCCTCCACGAGGGCCACCGCCACGGCGTGGTTCAGGCTGACCTGCGCCTCATGATGGCTGCGGGGGCTGCTGATCTGGTGGTAACTGGCCCAGGCGGGGTGGCGGAAGATCGTCATCTCGCGGATCTCGGACAGCCGGCCCGCCAGCTGCTTGCGCAGCAGGAGGGCGCAATCGACCGCGTTGTGGATCGGCCTTGCGCAGGCGTACGCCTTGTACTCGATCCGCACGGGAACCTCCGACCCCAGGCCGTCGACAAGCGCCTGCGGATCGCCACCGCCCGTGAAGGCCCGCAGCACCCCGCGCTCGCCCTCGAAGATGGTGTCGGCCCCCGTGTAGCCACGCCGCGCCAGGCGCGCGGCCACGACGCCGTTCTGCGCGGCCGGTCCTGGATTGATCCGCTTCTGCATCGAAGGCCCGTACATCTCCATGAGGCCGGCTGCGTGAGCTCCGGCGATGCCGAAGCTGCAGGCGACCTCCGCCGGCGACAGTCCCTCGACCGTCGCCGCTGCCGCCGCCGCGCCGAACACGCCGCAGGTGGCGGTGCTGTGGAAGCCGCGGTCCCGCATGGCCGGGTTGGCCGCGTTCGAGACGCGCGCCATCACCTCGCTGCCGGCGGCAGCCGCCAGGAGGTAGCCCTTGCCGCTCGCCCCGGCCGCCTCCGCCGCCGCGAGCGCGGCGGACAGCACCGGCGGGCTGAAGTGGAAGAGCGCGAGATCGTCGACGTCGTCGAGCTCGATGCTGTGGGCGGCGACCGCGTTGGCGAAGGCGGCCGCCTGCGCGCTGACCTGCGCACCAGTGCCGATGATCGTCGCCTCGGGTCGCGCCGCACCGTAGTCCGTCTGGAACCCCGCCACGATGCGCGCCGAATCGGTCAGCGAGCCCCGCAGGGCCACGCCGAGATAGTCGAGGGTCAGGACCTTGAGTTCCTCCGTGAGGGACGCCGGGACATCGTCGAACCTGAGCTTGGCCACATGCTCCGCAAGGCGCAGGGTCTCGTGCAATTGGGTTCCCTCCCTGTGTCGACATCAAAACGGTTGGGCGGCCAAGTCTCCCTCAGCGCCGAGGCGCGGCTCCCCCGCCCCCATCCCCCTGGGCCGGCAGCGCAAGCGCCGTCAGCCAGCCATCGCGGATCGCCGTGAGAAAGTCCCCTGGCTGGTTGCAGTCGCCGACCAGGACATAAGGCAACCCGAGCTCCTCCAGCATCGGCACGACGGAGCGTTCCGGCCGCACGCCCATCGCCAGGACGAGGAAGTCGCCGGCGTCGAGCGTTCGCCCCTCGCCCATCACGGTCAGGTGCAGGACGCTGCCCTCGACCCGCTCCACCTTCGCCTCCGTGATCATCTCGACACCCGCACCGGAGAGTCGCAGTAGGAGATCCGCGCGGTTGTTGCGCGGCATGGTCGCCGCAATCTTCGGCAGCATCTCGAGCACCGTCACCCTGCAGTCCCTGGCCGACAGAAGTTCGGCCGTCTCCACGCCGACGAGGCCGCCGCCCACGATCGTGACGTGCGAACCCGCCGGGATGCGCCCCTCGTTCTCGAGCACCTCCCACGCCGTCAGGCAGGGCACGCCGGCCTGCTCGAAGAGGGCTGGTCTGACCGGTCGCGCGCCCGTTGCTACGACCACGTGGTCCGGCGCGAATTCCCGCAGCGCTTCGGGGGTCGGCGCGACCCCGAGCCGAACCGGCACGCCGAGCCTCTGCAGCTGCTCCCAGCGATAGCTCCAGACCCCCCGGACCTCTTCCTTGTGCGGCGGCACGAGTGCCAGGACGAGCTGGCCGCCCGGCTGCTGCTGCCGTTCCCACACCTCCACCCGGTGCCCCTGGGCCGCGAGGTGGCGCGCCGCCTCGGCACCGGCGACGCCGGCACCGATCACCAGCACGCGCCTCGGGTGGGCCGGAAGCTTGTGCCCCGCCACCTGGGGTTCGGCGCTCTCGATGGCCTCGAAGCGGCTCCCTGCGAGCGGGTTCTGCAGGCAGGCGACATCCTGTTCCGTCGTCAAACGCTCGAAGCAGACATTGCACGAGATGCACGGGCGGATGGGAGTGTGGAACTCGCCCTTGGCCTTGCGCACCCAGTAGGCGTCCGCCAGCAGGGCGCGGCCAAGCGCCACGTAGTCGCAGGCCTGCGCCGCGAGCAACGTCTCGACGTCCGCGGGCTCGATGATGCGGCCGGCCAGGATCACGGGGATGTCCACCGCCGCCTTGACCGGGACCGCATAGCGCGCCAGGTACCGCCGCGGCACGGACGGCGGCTGGATGCAGAAGCGCGAGAGATCCGGATGCTCGTTCGTCCCGCTCGAGAGGTCAAGCGCTGCCACGCCCTCGTCCTGCAGGGCCTGGGCGAGTTCCGCCGCCTCCTCGGCGGTATAGCCCTCTGGAGCGTGCTCCACGACGGAGATGCGCACCATCACGGTGAGGTCGGGCAGAGCGTCGCGCATGCGCCGGACCGTCTCGCGCAGGAAGCGGCCGCGGTTCTCGAAGCTGCCGCCGTACTGGTCCGTGCGGTGGTTGATGCGGCGGGAGAAGAACTGCTGGAAGAGGTAGCCGTTGGCGGCGTGGATCTCGACCCCGTCGTAGCCGGCGCGCCAGAGCCGGCGGCCTGCCTCGACGAAGTCCCTCTGGATCGCCTGGATCTCCTCGACGCCGAGCGGCCGGACAGGATCGCCGGTGTTCGGGTTCACCCAAGGCGAGGGGCCGACCGGCTCCATGTTCAGCACGGACCGGCGCAGGAGGCCGCCGCGGTGGTTCAGCTGCCCGACCGCCATCGCCCCCTCCCCGTGCACCGCCTCGACGATCTCCGCAAGGCCTGGGATGAAGCGGTCGTGGAAGACGCCGAGCGAACGGGTGTGGTTGCGGGCCCCCGCCGAGATCGACATGGCCTCGGTGATGATCATCGCGGCGCCGCCCCTGGCGCGCTCGGCGTAGTAGAGCTGGTCGCGGACCGACGCGAGTCCGTCCGACGTGCCGTAGTTCGTGCCCATCGGCGCCATCACGATCCGGTTTCGCATCTGGATGCGCCCGATCGTCCCCGGCTGCGCGAGCAGCAGCGCCGCCGTACCCACCGCGTCCTCAGCGGTCCGGGCGCTACGCATGCCACGCCTGCGCGAAGACCCGGTCGGGCACGAAGGCGTATCCCTCCATCAGGCGCCTTGCCGTCCTGCCGAGGGTCGCACGCAGCACCCTCGGGCCCACAGGCCCGAACTCCAGGACCGACTCCGTCTCGATCATGCCGGCCGGGTGTCCGATACGCACCGAGACGGCCCCGCGCGCCTCGGCGCGCAGGACCTCGTGGACGACCGTGCCCGGGATGTGGGCCGCGACGCCCGTGCAGGCGGTGGAGGTGCCGGCATAGGTCTTGTGCGCCACCTGCATGTACATCAGGCGCGAGACAAGGTCCACCTCGTCCGCCAGGACCTCGCCCCGGCCCAGGTAGCGGGCGTAGTCCCGCGGCGGCGAGACGACGCCGATGATGGGCGTCGCCGGACTCTCGGCCTTGCCGCGGGAGGGAGAGGAGATCATGCCCATGCGGAAGGCCGCAGCGGAGCGGATCCGCTCGAGACGCTCGCAGAGGGCGGCGTCCCTGTCGATCGCGTCCGGCGATTCGTCCCCCCGCATACCCACATCGCTGGCCCGCACGAAGACGTGGGCGTTGCCGATGTCCACGAGGGACGCCTCGATCTCCCCCACGCCCGCCACCGACAAGCTGTCGATCGGGCGGCCGGTGGGCAGGAGGCTGCCCGTGGCACCGCCGGCGGTCTCCCCGAGGTCTAGCTGGATGCGGGCGCCCGTGCCGGGGACGCCAGGAATGGAATAATCGCCTGTGTCGACCGGCCTGCCGTCCTTGACCGGCACCTCGATGCGGAGCAGGCGGTCGAGGTTCGTGTTGTAGGCCCGCACCACCGTGACCGGCTCCACCGCCCTGACGAGTCCCTCGTAGACAGCGTAGTGGCCCACGGCGGACGAGATGTTGCCGCACAGGCTTCTGAGGTCCACCACGGGCTCGGAGATCTCGACCTGCGCAAAGGTGTAGTCGACGTCGGCAGCGGGCGAACGCGGCGGCCCGATGATCGCCAGCTTGCTCGTCAGCGGGTCGGCGCCGCCGAGCCCGTCAATCTGCCGCCTGTCCGGCGACCCGAATAAGGCGAGGACGACCCGGTCCCTCAGGGCGGGGTCCTGCGGCAGATCGCCCTCCCGCAGGAAGAGGGCCTTGCTCGTACCGCCGCGCATGATGACGCACCGGATCGAAGGACGCTCCATATCGCTCCCCCTCCCAGCCAAGAACGCGGCGGAAGACTCTGTCTGCCTCCGCATGGCTCAGGCGTACACGTCGGGTCCGTAGAAATGGTGGATCTGTGCGAGCACATCGCCCTCGGGCTCCCTGTAGGTGAGAGCCTTGCTCGTGAAGGTGCCGATCAGCGAACGCAGCTTGACCGCCGTCTCTCCCATCTTGATCAAGCTCGGAATGCCGTCGAGGATCGGCGCGCCGTCGACCTCCCGGATGCCGAGGTGGCTGAGCAGCGCCATGAGGGTCCCGCCAGCCGGGAAGAGAACCTCCGCGCCCTGGGCGAGGCATGACCTGGCCGCCGTGCGAAACTGCCCGAGGATGGCGTTTTGGGCCTCACCCTGGACGAAGCCGGACGCAAGCGACGAGAGCTTCGTCACCTGCATCAGCTCCACGGCAGCCATCTGTTGCGAAAGCCCGTAGCGGCGGACGTTCTCGAGGATGCGCGGGGTGAACTTCGGATTGACGGTGATGATGCCGTAGCGGCGGCCCATCATGCAGGCCAGGTGGAGGTTCGTCTCGCACAGCCCGAGCACCGGGATGTGCAGGAGTTCCCGGCATTCGTCGATCCCGGGGTCGAGGATGTTGCCCAGCAGGAAGGCGTCGAAGCCTTCCTGCTCGGCCTGGATCGCGTTCTCGATCACTTCGCGGGTGTCCCGGTATTCGAGGTAGCGGTACTGGTCCGCCACACCGCCGCCACGCTCGATGGCGTGGATCTCCACGTCCGTTCCGGGGTCTGCGGAGATGCGCACGGACGCCCGCAGCGCTTCCCCGTACTGGCCGCGCTCGCTCGCGCGCGCAAAGCTCTGATACCAAAGGCGCACACCATTCACGCTCCTCGCAGGCAGAGGTCTCGGCCGTCAGGATGCCTTGCGGGCGGCCTCCTTGCCTGCGATGCGGCCAAAGATGGTGGCCTTGCCAAGCGACGTGCCCGTCATGTACGCCGCACCGTGGAAGCCGCCCATGATCTCGCCCGCCGCGAAGAGGTGCGGAATCGCCTCGCCGAACACGTCGATCACCTCGGCCTTTGGGCTGACGGTGATGCCGGCGTACGTGGCCACGATGCCCGTGGTGGAGGGGTAGGCGTAGAACGGTGGCGCATCGATCTCCACGAGGTCGCCGAAGCGGTGCGTCAGGTGCCTGCGGCCGAAGGAATCCTCGCTGCCGCTGCGCACCATCGCGTTGTAGATCTGGACGGTCTCTTCAAGCTGGCCGGCCGGAACACCGATCTTTTCCGAAAGTTCCCCCAGGGTCGGCGCCGCCACCATGAGGCCCTGGTCCAGCCGGCGGCGGAAGTCGAAGATCGTATAGCCGGGAACGGAGGCGTCCATCACCTTCTGGTCGAGGATTTGGAAGGTAAGCGCGTCCTCCTGCAGCAGACAGGCGTCGCCGAGGAGCTTGTAGTCGAGAGACTCGTCGACGAACCGGCGGCCAGCCTTGTTGACGGCGATCGCTCCCTTGTAGACCGCCTCGAGGCCGAGGTGCTGTCCGACCTTGGTCTCCGGGTAGTTGCCGAACGTTCCCTTGACGTACGGCATGTCCCGCAGGCCGGCGCCGAGCTTCCACGCCATCTTGAGGCCGTCGCCGACGTTGCCGAGCGCGCCGAGCAGCAGGGCCTTCTCCTTGCCCGGCGCGAATGCGGCGATCATCTCCTTGTTCTGGCCGAAGCCGCCGCTTGTCAGGACCACGCCGCGCTCGGCGCGCAGGAGGTACTCTGTCGTCCCCTGGCGGGCCATGAGGCCGGTCACCCGCTTCGTGTCAGGGTCCTGCACGAGCCGCTCGGCGGCGCAGCCTGTCACGATGTGGATGTTGGCAAGGCTTTGCGCCGTCTTGTGCAGGAGATCCACCACCATGCGCGGGTTGGCAAGGTGCGAGCGCGGCACCGACTGCCCGGAAGCCGCCTGCACCGACATGAACTCGACCCCGTGCTCCCGCAGCCAGTAGTAGGCTCCAAGCTGGCTGTGGGCGTACTGGCCGACCAGCTGCGGGTCGTTCTTGCCCTGGCCGACCTCAAGCAGATCTTGGGAGAGCAGGCTCTCGGAGTCTTCGATTCCGCGCTCCTTCTGCATGTCGGTCCCGGCAAAGGCGAAGGAACCGCCCGCCAGCACGCTGCTGCCACCCACCTCTGGCTGCTTCTCGATCAGCAGGACATCCGCTCCGTCCTCCGCCGCCGACAACGCGGCGGCGTGTCCCGCCAAGCCTCCGCCGACGACCAGGACGTCGCACCCGATCTGCTCCATCTCGTCTCCCCCTAAGTCCCATCGAAGACGTATCCTCTAGGCGGACCTGCATTTCTGCATTCCTGTATACAGTTCCTGCGTCGGTTGGCGCGATTTCCACGGCAGTGCCAGATCCGTCCTCGGACGGCGCAACGATCTGCTGCCGGCGGCGGCGGACAGTGAGCTCCGGGACAGCGCCAGGTCAGGCGAAGAAGGTGGCGTCCGGGGCGGTCCAGGGCGCTTCCCTTGTCACCCGCGGGAGCACCGTTTCAAGGTCGGGAAGATCCGCCGCCACGACGGACGTCAGGTCGGCACGCCGCCAGCTGCGCTGCGCATCGAGGCGAAGCGCCTGTCGGCGCAGCGCCGACTCGACGAGATTGCGTGCCAATCGCGCATTGCCCGTGTGAACCCCGCCGCGCCGCTCTGCCTCCATGAGCAGGTCGCACATCCGCTCGCGCGCCTGGGGTTCGAAATGGCAGTCCTGCTGGGCAAGAAGCTCATCCGCGATCAGGAGGAGTTCTTCGGCGCCATAGTCCGGGAAGTCGAGCAGGATCGGCAGGCGCGAGGAGAGTCCCGGATTGCTCGCAATGAAGCGGTCCATCTCACGCGGGTAGCCGGCGAGCACCACGATGATCTCTTCGCGGCGGTCCTCGATCGACTTGACGAGCGTGTCGATCGCCTCGCGCCCGAAGTCCCGGTCGCCTCCCCTGGCGAGGGCATAGGCCTCGTCGACGAACAGGACGCCCCCCAAGGCGCGCCGGATCGCCGCCCGCGTCTTCTGTGCGGTATGGCCGATATACTCGCCGACCAGGTCGGCGCGTTCCACTTCGACGAGGTGCCCGCGCTGCAAGAGCCCGACCCCGTGCAGGATGCGGCCGACATGCCTGGCAACGGTGGTCTTGCCGGTGCCAGGATTGCCCCGGAACACCATGTGCAGGGTCTGGGGCTGCGTCCTCAGCCCGGCCGCCTTCTTGCGCGTGCTCACGCGCTGGAGTGCCAGCAGTTCCTCCACCGTCTTCTTGACCTGCTCGAGCCCGACCAGGCGCCGGAAGGCCTGCAGGGCCTGCTCTCCTTCCAGGCGGCGCAGGGCATCAGCCCCGCCCTCCTTCCGAGCCGTCGCTCGAACCACCTGGATGCTTGGCCTGCGTGGCATTGAGACCCCTCCTGCCCCCACCACGACTTCGCCCGCCGCCTGCAGGATCCTGGCCCGTCCCGACGCAGGGAAGCCGGAGTCTCGACGCCGAATGCCTTTTGCGGTGATGTGATGACCACGGTACCGAAATCCAAGGTACCCGCGCCGCTCCTCCTGACACTGGCCACAGCCGCGCAGGTCGGCATGTCCACCATGCAGCAGGGTGTCGCCGTCCTCAGCTATGCGCTCGGCGCACCTCTGGCCCTCAGCCTGGCCCAGACAGGAACGCTCGTCAGTGCCACGTCGATCGGCGTCATGCTGGCCATGTTCTTCGGCGGCATCCTTATCGACCGCTATGGCGTCCGCCCCGTGCTTCTCTTCGCATCGCTCGTGACGGTGCTGGGCGGCGCGACCATCGCGAGCCAGACAAGCTACGTCGGGCTCGCGCTGTCGTTGACGGCGACAGGCTTTGGCCTCGGCGCTCTGCCGATCGCCGGGGCACGCGTCATCTTCGACGGCTTCGCCGGAGCCTCGCGCGGTCTTGCGATGGGAATCCGCCAGACCGGCGTACCGCTCGGCGCCGCCATCGCGGCCGCTACCCTGCCCTCGCTGGCGCAGATTTACAGTCCGCGGGCGCCTTGGCTCTGGCTGGCCCTGATCGCCGCAGCGCTGAACCTCGTGCTCGCCGCCGCCGCCCCGGCCGCACCGCGCGTCCCGCCTGCCGACCGCCCGCCGCTCGGAGGCGACCTGAGGCGCATCGCCCTGCCGGCCCTGCTCGCGTTCATGCTGGCATCCGGCCAGTACGGCCTCTTAACGTACACGGTCGTGTCGGCCCCGGGAGGCGCCTCCCCCGCGAGCGCGGGGATCCTGCTCGCCATCGCACAGCTCGGCGGCGCCGCAGGGCGCGTCGGCTTCGGCCAGCTGAGCGACCGCCTGCGGTCGCGGCCGCCTGTCGTCGCCGTCGCCGCCGGGCTGGGCGCCCTGGGCATCGCCTTGGCAACCCACCTGGGCGCCGTGCCGTTCGCGGTGCGCGGCCTGGCGTTCTTCGTGGCGGGCGCCGGCGCGATCGGCTGGAACGCCCTCGTGCTGACCTGGGGCGGTGAGCGCGTCTCGGGCGGACGTTCCGGCCAGGCGATCGGGCTCATCGGCACCTCCGTGTTCGCGGGCTCTGCCGTCTGGCCGCCCCTGCTCGGGCTGCTGGCGCAGTCGGGAGGCTTCCCGGTGGCCTGGTACGCCCTGTCCGCCCTGATTGCCGGTGCGGCAATTCTCGCCTTTGCGGCAGGAACCTCGCGCGCTTCGCGGAACTCAAGGCTTGGCAGCCCGAACGGAGGTGCCTAGGATGGACTGGCAGATTTCCTCCGAGGAGATCCTTCGCGTCGCGCGCGCCCTGATCCGCGTCCGCTCCGTGCGCGAAAGCGCGCAGCCGGAAGCTCCTTTCGGCCTTAGCGTACGCAAGGCATTCGACGCATTCTTCGCCGAGTCCGCAAGGCTCGGCCTCACACGTCAGCATGACGACCAAGGCTACGCCGCGGAAATCGAAATCGGTCAGGGTGACGAGATCGTCGCCGTGCTGGTGCACCTGGACGTGGTGCCGGAGGGTGACGGCTGGACCGTTCCCCCGTATGCGGGCACGATCCAGGGTGGACGCCTCTTTGGCCGCGGTGCGATCGACGACAAGGGACCCGCCGCCGCCGCGCTTGTGGCTCTCGCCGCCGTTGCGGCCAAGGGGCCGAAGCTGAGGCGCAGGGTAAGGCTGATCGCGGGCGGCGACGAGGAGAGCTTCTGGCAGTGCATGGAGCACTACCTCCAGCACCGCGAGCGACCTCAGCTTGGCTTCACGCCCGACGGAGACTTTCCGCTCGTCCATGGCGAGAAGGGCGGGCTCAGCCTCAGGCTCGAACGCGCGGCGCAAGTCCCCCAGCGCTACGCGCTCGAGGCAGGGCAACAGCCGAACGTGGTGCCGGATCACGCCAGGATCGAGCTTGCGCAGCCCCTGCCGACCGAGGCGGTACAGCAGATGGCAAAGGATCTCGGCGTGCAGGTGGTCCCGGACTCGGATGAGCCGAAGCGCGTCTTCGACGTGCTCGGCCAGGCGGCGCACGCCTCCCAGCCGGACCAGGGCGTGAACGCCATCCGCGAAGCCAAGCGGCTGTTCGGGCAGAACCTTCAGGATCCCCTGCTCGACCTTTTGGTCGCCGACGACTACGGCGAGGCGCTCGGCATCGCCTGCCAGGACGACCAGCTCGGCCGCCTGACCGTGAACCTCGGCGTAATCCGGCATGACGCCACCGGCACCAAGGCTTGGATCGACATCCGCTACCCACTCGCCAGCAAGGCCGACGAGATCGTGCGCCGCCTGCGCCGCAAGCTTGGTGCCTTCGGCGTCGACGTGGCGGTGGAATTCCAGGCGGATCCCCACTGGGTGGCCGCCGAGGACCCCCTCGTCCAGACCCTCCTCGGGGTCTACCGCCGTCATACCGGAGATCAGACGCCGCCCCTCGTCATCGGGGGCCTCACCTACGCCCGCACCCTCGGTCGGGCCGTGGCCTTCGGGCCGCAGTTCCCCGGACGGCAGGATGTCGCCCACCAGGCGGACGAGTCGGTGTCCGTTGCCGACCTCGAACTGGCTGCCAGAATCTACGCGGATGCGATCGTGGCCCTGGCCACCTGAGCCCACGCAAATCGAGTAGGCTGGCGCCGGGTGATCTACCCGGCGTCAGTCCTCTCACAGACCCGGAGATACTGCTCCAACAGTGAAACCGGCAGGGCGTCCAGATCCGGGAGCCCCGTTAGTGGCCGGTTGGGCAGAGTTCCGTCACCGTCGCATCGAGTGGCAAGCCCAACCGCCCTAGCCGTAGCGCAGGCGATCGCAACTCCCCGCCAGCGACCCGGCGTTCCTCTACAACCGGTTGGTACGGCAGCTTCAGCCGAAGGTCAGTCCGCACGCGCTTGTTGATTTCAGAGAGAAGCGCTTCGCCCACAGTTTCGCTTGGCTATCGTCTTGGCAAGTACGAGAACCGGTGCCGATACCTTCTTTGATTCGAATTCCCAGATTACTCTGGGGATGGAGGGAAGGTAACATGAAAAGAACGATCATTCACTATTATTATGGCTCCTCGCTGTTTTGAGTGGTGGAGGAGGGACGGATCGGGCCTGACGGCGAAGGCCCAGGCAGTCGGTGATGGCCTCAGAGGCATGCCGGCATGCTAGGCGAGAGAGTGATGGATATGAGCCAGGAGGAGCTGTTCCGGGCCGCGTTGGGGCTGGAGCCCCCCTGAGCAGTAGATAACGTCGAGTTCTCGGCGAGCGAGCATCGGTGGACATCTGGCAAAAACACGGTAGCCTGCCGTACAACGGCCACAACCCGCTCCCAGCGCGGGCTTCAGCCCTCCTTGCACGCTGGCCGGCGACGGCGAGGACGCTGGCTGGCCTCGGCACGGCGCTCGTTGCGGGCCTCCATGGCACGTCGAGCGGCCTCGCGCTGTCCTGATGTCGTCTGATTGCACGCGCCAATTCCTGGCTTCAAGCTGAGTCCGACACTACGAATCGCCACTAAGAGAGCAGCTGGATGGTTATGGCGCATCTTCGGCGTCCGAAGGGGAGGAACGTTAGGAGTTCCTCGGAAACGTGAAGGCTCTTTAGATCTCTGCGCGGAAAGTACGCCCGAGATCAGGGCCGAGTCCGAAGTAGTGGCGGAAGTTGTAGATCAGCGGACTCCAAGCCTCTGGCGCGATGTGGCTGTCGTCCAACACTATGGCGGTGTGCGCGTGAACGGTCAGGGCCTGTGCCTCCACCACCGCGAACGAGGTGCTGTCCCCCGCCATGCTAATGTGCCGGATAGCCGCCTCGATCTGGATAGGACACTCGGTGATGCGTGGCGGCCGTACGCGGGTCGACGCCTCCGGAGTGAGGCCCGCGACGGCGAACTTGTCCTTCTCGTAGCGGAAAAGCGGCTGCTTCCACTCGGGAATCGGATCTGCCCCTGTTAGCGGTGCCAGCGCCTCGACGCTGCGCCAGAGATCCGGCCCAGGTAGGTTCAGCACACACTCGGGACGCTCCCTAAGGTTCGAGATTCCCTGTCCGCCTTTCCCCAGGCCGAGGACGATACGGTCACCGAGCGCCCAAGCTGAAGACATGGGCGTAATGTTGGCGGTGCCGTCCAGGTTCTCCGTCGTCAGCAACACGACCGGCGTACCAAAGTAGAGAATCTTCGGTTCAATGATGCGGCTCTCCGGAACAGCGTTCATATCCCTACCTCCTTCAGCTGGCCGGGCTCGCGCCAGCAGAGCTATCATGCGGCGAAAACGCTTCGCCGCCTGACGAACTGATCCATCAATGCTTCGAGCGCGCTGGAACTGTTCGCGCGGTAGAGTGGTCGAAAAGGGGCATCATGCCATGGAATCAGGAGGCCTGCCGGATATCGCGTCCCTGAGCGCGCTGATCGCCGATCCGTCTCGGGCAGCCATGCTGACTGCGCTGCTTGGAGGCATCGCGCTGCCGGCGACGGATCTCGCGCGCCAGGCCGGCGTCACGCGCCAAACCGCAAGCGCACACCTTGCACAGCTCGTAGACGGTGGGCTGCTCCGCCGCGAGGCGCAGGGGCGCCACCGCTACTACTCGCTCGCAAACCCCGATGTTGCCGACATGTTGGAGTCGCTCGCCCTGCTCGCGCCACGAGCGCCGATTCGCTCATTGCGCATGTCCCATGTCGCGACCGCTCTGGCTCACGCCCGGACCTGCTATGACCATCTCGCCGGCATGCTGGGCGTCACGCTCGCCGATCGTCTGGTGCAGGACGGCCTGCTCGCGGAGGCCGAAGGCCACTGGCTGCTGACCGCGCACGGGCGGGAGGTACTGACTGCCTGGGGACTGGACCTATCGCGCCTCGAGCGGGGCAAGCGCCCTCTCATCCGTCGCTGCCTGGACTGGAGCGAGCGCCGGCCACACATCGCGGGAGCGCTCGGCGCGGCGATCACGGAGCGGTGCCTAGCGCTCGGCTGGCTCGTGCGGATTCCCGGCGGACGAGGACTGCGTCTCACTCCCGTGGGGCACGACGGCTTCCGCGAAGTCTTTGGCCTCACCCTCGACGTGGAAGCGCCGGGCACGGGGCACACCGCCTCGGCAGTCTAAGGGATTCTCCCGTGACTTGTGATCGAAAGACCCTGGATAGTCTCTGGCCTGCGTCTTCACTAGCCCGTGCTACCAGCCATCCCGCCTTGTGATCTTCTCGACCGCGAATCAAGACGTCGCAGGCTCGAAGCCTTCAACGGGCTGATCCAGTCTGCCAACGCCGCGCCCGAGGCTACCGGAATCCTCAGACCCTCATCCTCATGGCCTACCTCATCGCTGGGAAGCTCTCATTCAACCTCCCGAACCCCGTCTGACCACTCAAAACAGCGAGGAGCCATTATTATCCGCCAGGCTATGGGCTTCATCGCTTCGGTTTTATAATTCCATTTCCGCCAGCGCCAGTTCTTTGGTTGTTCGCAATACTTGATATTGTGGCCACCGTATTTGTATGGCGCCGTCCCTCGTTGTGGGGTGTTTTGGTTGCAGGGCTTCTTGCGAGTACCTACTTCCTGACTTTCGCCGGAAGGGTCTGACGCGTTCTCGCAACGGCTCTGTAGAGCCATTTTTGAGCCTCGTATGTGTTATGGCAATCTTGCGCCCGGGAAGAGCGATAAAAAGTGCTTCAGGAGGCAGGCTATGGCGTAGTGACGTCGAAGTGTTAGGGTAAGGGTTGCTTGCGGGAGGCGGCGGCGTGGCGAAGATAGTCGCCAAGCGTCGTGGCCAGGAGACGTACTACTACTATCATGCGGCCCATCGCGTCAAACTTTCGCCTTCGGACCGCGGCGGCAAGGGGCCTGGCTCCGGACCGAGCCGGGTGGTGAGCGAGGACATCTATCTCGGCACCGCCGCCGCCGTCCTGAAGGCCGTGCGGGAAGGCCCCAAGAAGGTGGCGCCGCGCGCCTTCGGCCTCGTCATGGCTGCGCATGCCATCGTCGAGGAGATCGGCGTGCGCGAGATCGTGGACGAACTCATTCCTCGTAAGGGAACCGGTCTCAGTGTGGGCACCTACATCGCGCTCGCGGTGGTCGCCAAGGTGGCCGCCGGCGGCACGAGCTGGCGCGGCTTCGGCGCCTGGGTGGAGAAGACGACGCTTGCGCGCGTCCTCAATCTGCCCAGGCCCCTCCTCGACAGCCAGAACTTCTGGGATGCCTTCGATCGCATCCTGCCCGAGGCCGCGCATCGCAAGAGCCAGGCCGGCCGGCAGGAGCCCGTCTTGGACGACGAGATCGTACTCAAGATGGAGGAGCGGATCGTGCAGCGGATGCTCGAGAGGAACCCGATCGACCTCTCGACGCTGCTCTTGGACTACACCAACTTCTTCACCTACGCGGCGGCGGAGAACCCCTCCCGCCTGCTCCGCGCCGGCCACAACAAGGCCGGCCGGCACGAGAAGCGCCAAGTGAGCTTGGCTCTCGTGGCAACGCGTCAGATGGCCCTGCCGCTCCTACACCTCACCTACCCGGGGAACTGGAACGACCATCAGGCCTTCCCTGAGGTGTTGGTGCGGCTGGTGGAGCGGCTCGAGGCCGTGGCGGGGCCTGCCGAGCGCAAGCTCGTCTTCGACCGGGGCCAGAACTCGGCGAAGAACCTGCGCCTGCTCGCCGCGGCCCAACTGAAGGCCGTCGGCGGACTCGTGGTGAGCCAACACCGCGATCTCTTGAAGTTGCCCGTGCGCGAGTCTCCGGAGACGATCGGGGATCTTAGGGTGCTGCGCACGGAGAAGAAGGTCTATGGTGGCTTCGATGCGGCGGTGGTGATCCTCTACAGCGAGAAGCTCGCACGCAAGCAGCACCTCGTCTTCGATCAGGCCCTGCGCCGGCTCCAGGCGCAGATGCGCAGGACCTACCAGACGCACCGGGAGGATGAGCCCGAAGCCCTGCTCGACGCGCTGCAGCGCACCCACGAACACAGCCGCCTGCGCAGCTACCTCGACTGGGACTTCCGGCCCGACGGCACCCTCGCGCTGCGCCGCAACCCCGAGGCCTGGCGGCTAAAGCAGCTGGAGTTCGGCAAGCGGCTGCTCTTCTCGACGCAGAAGGACCTCTCCACGCAGGAGATCGTCACGCTCTACAACCAGGACAAGCAGCAGATCGAGAGCGACTTCCACCTGATCAAGTCGCCCGACATCCTGCGCTTCTCGCCCATGCGGCACTTCACCGACACCAAGATCCGTCTGTATGGCTTCGTCTGCGTGATCGCGCTCATGGTCTTCAAGCTCATGCAGTTCAGGACCCGCGAACTGCAGATCTCACCAGACGCCCTCGTCAGCGAACTCAGCGACATCCAGGAGATCGTCCTGATCTACAGCGTCAGCCGTGCCCACCGTACCCTCTCGGACTGCTCGACCATCCAGCAGCGCCTTCTCGACATCTTCGACCTCAAGCGCTTCCTGCCGGCCGACTAACCGACACATCGCAGAGCACGGCGAGAGACGCCGTGCCACTACACTTCTCTCATCCCTAAACCCGC
>JAJYSZ010000116.1 GCA_021793315.1 Bacillota bacterium
CGCGCGTGCTCGCCGGGGGTACGGATCTTCTGGTCAACCTGCGCCGCAGGCGGGTGGAGGTCGGGACGCTGGTCGCGGTGGGCCACCTGCCGGAACTTGTGCTTTTGGAGCGCGAGGGTGGGGAAGTGCGGATCGGCGCAGCGGTCACCCACCGCATGATCGAAGCCAGCCACCTGTTCCGCGGGCCCTTGCGCGCCTTGCCTGAGGCATGCGCCACCGTGGGGTCGATTCAGATCCGCAACGTGGGCACCTTGGCGGGCAACGTGTGCAACGCCTCGCCGGCTGCGGATACGCCGCCCGTGCTGCTCGCATTCGACGCGAGGGTGGTTGTCGCCGGCTCTGGCGGAGACAGGACCCTTCCGCTCGAGGCCTTCTTCACGGGCTACCGCTCCACGGCACTCGATCGCGGCGACCTCCTGCGGGAGATCAGGTTCCCGCTGCCCCCGCGCGGCAGCGGGTCCGCATTCGAGAAGCTCGGAAGGCGCAAGGCCATGGAGATCAGCGTGGCGTGCGTCGCCGCCATGGTGAGCCTTGAGGACGACGGCCGCACGTTGCAGTCGGTCCGGATCGGACTGGGCTCGGTGTCTGCGACCAGCGTCCGTGCCCGTGGCGCTGAGTCGGCGCTGGCTGGCAAGGAGGCAACGGCGGAAACCTTGCGCGCAGCGGGTGAACTGGCCTCGCAGGAGATCGCGCCGATCGACGACCTGCGCGCCGGGGCGGGCTACCGTCGCTCCGTTGTCGCCGCACTGGTCGCGCGCGCGGTCGCCCGCGCGGCGGACCGCGCCAAATTGGACCTCGGATCGGAGGATGAAGATGTCTGAGCAGCGTTTGCACCTGAGGGTGAATGGGCAGGCATACGAACTCACGATCCCCGCGGATCGGTTCCTACTCGATGTGCTCCGTGACGACCTCGAGCTTCTCGGGACCAAGGAGGCGTGCGACGAGGGCGAGTGCGGCGCCTGCACCGTGCTGGTCGACGGCCGTGCCGTGGACTCCTGCATCTTTCTGGCCCTGCAGGCGGACGGTGCGGACGTCCGCACCGTCGAGGGTCTTGCGGTGGCCGGCCAGTTGGACCCTCTGCAGCGTGCCTTCATCGACGAGGGCGCCGTTCAGTGCGGATACTGCACGGCCGGCATGCTGATGAGCGCCAAGGCGCTGCTCGATGAGAACCCGGATCCGGACGAGTCGCAGATCAGGGCTGCCCTGGAAGGCAATCTCTGCCGCTGCACGGGCTACGACGCGATCATCCGGGCGGTCAAGGCCGCGTCGGGAGGACGGTCATGAGCGCCGTAATCGCAGTCCCGCAGGTTGGCCTGATTGGGCAATCCACGGTCCGGCGCGATGGTGTGGCGAAGGTGACGGGACAGTTCGCGTACGGCGTGGATGTGCGCCTGCCGGGCATGCTCCACGCCAAGATCCGCCGCTCGGACATACCCCACGGCCTGCTGCGGCGCGTGGATGTCAGCCGGGCGCTGGCCCTGCCCGGCGTCCGTGCGGTGATCACCGGCGACGAACTCCCGGAGTACCGGGCAAGCCGCTACATCCGCGACGAGCTGATCCTCGCCAAGGGGAGCGTGCGCTACAAGGGAGAGCCGATCGCGGTGGTGGCCGCGGACGATCCGGAGATCGCCGCCGAGGCCGTTCGCCTGATCGACGTGGAGTATGAGCCGCTGCCGGTACTGAGTGATCCCGAGCAGGCCGCGCAACCCGGCGCGCCGCTGATCCACCCGGAATGGCAGACGTACTGGGCCAATCCTGTCCTGCGCCGGGATGGCAACATCCTCAACCACACGACCCTCCTGCGTGGCGACGTCGAGGAGGCCTTCGCCCAGGCAAGGCATGTCTTCGAGGACGAGTACGACACGCAGATCGTCCACCAGGCGTCGCTCGAAGGTCACGTGGCGATCGCCTCGGTGGATCTTGAGGGACGGGTGCACGTCGTTTCGAGCCACCAGTTTCCCTACGGCCTGCGCCAGGACATCGCCGACATTCTCCACCTCCCGCTCGGCAGGATCCATGTCACCGCCAGCGGGCTTGGCGGGGGGTTTGGTGCCAAGCTCTACGCCTCGGTCGAGCCGCTGTGCGTGCTGCTGGCGGAGCGCACCGGCAGGCCCGTCAAGATCGAGCTCAGCCGCGAGGAAGAACTCGCGGCGACGTCGCCGCGCATGGCGGCCAGAGTCCACCTGCGCACAGGAGTGGACTCGGATGGTCATCTCCTGGTGCGGCAGGGCGTGATCTACTACGACGCCGGCGCCTACTCCCTCTCTTCCCCCGGCACGTCCGCGGTCGGCACCCTGATGCTGCCCGGACCGTACCGCTGGCAGGCGCTGCAGATCGACAGCTACTCCGTGTACACGAACAAGACGAACTGCGGATCGTACCGCGCCCCAGGGGGACCGCAAGCCACCTTCGCCGGCGAGAGCCAGATCGACCGGATTGCGCGCGAACTGGGCTTCGATCCGATCGAGTTCCGCGACCGCAACGCGGTCGAAAACGGCGACCTCGGTCCGGCAGGTCAGGTGCTGACGGGGGTGTCGCTGCGCAAGACGCTCCAGGTGGCCAAGGAGCGCTCGCGGTGGCCCCAGGCTCAGGATCGGCCGAGCAGGCCAGGCGTGCGGCGGGGCAGGGGCGTCGCCTGCAACTGGTGGACCACGACCTCGGGGGCCTCCGCTGCGGTGATCAAACTCAACGACGACGGCAGCATCGTCCTGTCGGTCGGGGCGACCGAAATCGGCACAGGTGCCGTCAGTGCCGGACTGGTGCAGATCTGTGCGCACGAGATGGGCGTTGCCGTAGAGAGCGTGCAGATCGTTTCGGCTGACACCGACGCGACGCCGTACGACTTCGGCGCCCAAGGCAGCCGCACGACGTTCCAGAACGGTCAGGCGATCATCCGGGCGGCGCGGGACCTGCGACAGCAGATCTTCGCGCTCGTTGCGCCCGGACTCGACTGCGAGACCGATGAACTCGAGGTGCACGACGGCCACGTCTACCGCAGGGACGGTACAGGACGCGCCGTCCCTCTCGCGGAGGTGGCACGCCTCGGCCAGACCGTGGGAGGCCTGCTCGGACGCGGCAGCTTCACCGCGCCGCCGACGCCCTACGATCCGTCGACGGTCAAGGGCCACACCTACCCAGCCTTCAACAGCCCCAGCTTCCACACGCACGTCGCGGAGGTCGAGGTGGACACCGAGACGGGGGAGGTGACCCTCACGGGCTATCACGTGGCGCAGGATGTCGGCTTTGCGCTCAATCCGCTCTACGCAGCGGGGCAGGTCACTGGCGGCGCGACGCAGGGCATCGGCTACGCCCTGATGGAGGAGGTCCAGTACCGCGACGGCACGGTCCTGAACCCGAACTTCACGGACTACAAGCTGCCCACCATCCGCGACGTGCCGACCATCGACGTCGCGCTGGTCGAGGAACCGTCCGAGGCGGGCCCCTACGGCATGAAGGGCGTGGGCGAGCCGGCGGTCGTCGCACCGGCGGCGGCCATCGCGAACGCGGTGTACGACGCGGTTGGCGTCCGTATCCGGTCGCTGCCGATCACGGCCGAGAAGGTCCTGCAAGCATTGCGGAGCCGGGAGCTGGAGGGCTGAGCATGGCGACGGTGCACAAGGCGTTCTTCCTGTTCAATCTGAAGCCGGGTCTCAAGGTCGAGGACTACATCGCATGGACGAAAGAGGTCAACCACAAGGAGGCTGCCAGCCTCCGAACGATCGAGGAATTCCACGACTACGTGTGCGTTTCTTCGATGCGCGGCAAGCCCGTCGCGTACCAGTTCGTCGAGGAGATCACGGTGACCGATTTCGACGCCTACACGCGGGAACTCGACGATCCGAACAGACCGCGGGCGGCAGGCAGGCGCTTCGCGGACTGGGTCGATCCCGACTATCTCGTCCTGCTGAGCGAGCAGATCAAGTAGGGCTGGGACTTCTGGCGGGAAGCCTTCCCGGGCGCTCGCCGCACCGAAGCGATCCCGCCGCCCGTCTCGAGTCGGGTGGACGGACGAAGCCGTGGACAGGTTGTCTCCTCCCCAAGCAGCCATGGACCGCCCGGCCTACGCGACGAGCGGGGGGGCTGCGAACGGTGAGGTGTTGACGACCCGGTTGCCAAGAGGAGGTGGTTCGTCAGCGGAGGCCGACGGGGCGCACCGATGGACCGGCGGGTTCCCTGAAAGCGTGATGACTTCCTGGACTGGTCACGGTAGAGCAGTCGCGTTCGGAAAGGGAGATGAAGATGCGCAGAATCAGTGGGATTACGCTCGCCGGCACCGTAGCGCTCGCCGCGAGCCTGTTGCTCGCGGGCTGTGGAGGCGCCGCATCGGGGAGCCAGGGGAATGGTGCTTCCGCCAGTAGCAAGGCGCCGATCACGATCGGTGTGTTTGGTCCGCTCTCCGGTTCCTTGGCGGTTGCCGGTCAGCATCAGTTGGACGGAGCGACTTACGCGGCTGACCTGATCAACGCCAAGGGCGGCGCGGATGGTCACCAAATCCGTATCGTGTCGGGTGACACCCAGGGCGTGCCCGCGGATGCGACCAGCGTCGTGAACCGCTTCATCTACCAGGATCACGTGACGGCGCTTCTGGGGAGCCCGAACAGTCCTGAGGTCCTCGCGATCCTCAACCTCGACAAGAAGGCCAAGGTTGTGCTGCTCGATCCGAGCGGCGTGGCGATGGCGATCACCCAGTCCGGCGACCCGTACGTCTTCCGTATCGTGGCCACCGACAAGATCTTCAGCCAGAAGCTAGTCGACTACGCGCTGCAGACGTTGAAGTTCAAGAAGATCGCTGTCCTTTACGACACCAGCGACTATGGTCAGGGCGGTGAGCAGCTGGTCACCGCCGAGCTGAAGGCGGCAGGCGTGCAGCCCGTCACGGTGCAGGGTTACAACGACAACACCAACGACTTCACGTCGCAGCTCCTTGCGATCAAGAATGCCGGGGCACAGGCAATCATCCTGTGGGGATTGTACACGCAGGGTGCTGAGATTCTGCATCAGATGCAGACCCTCGGCATGCATACACAGGTGCTGGCCTCCACGGGCGTAACCATCGGAAACTTCTTCCAACTTGCTGGGTCGGCCGCCAACGGCATGATCGGAGCCACGGCCGGGTACAGCCCGCTCAGGACGGACGCGACGGCACAGAACTTCATCCACGCCTTCCAGGCCAAGATGCACTATGTGCCAGACCTGAACGACGTGCTGGCCTACGATGCCGTGAATGTCCTGGCCAAGGCGGTGGAAACCGCGCACTCGACCAACGAGGCCAAGATCCGGGCCGCTCTCGCCGGCATCCAGAACTACCCGGGCGTCGGTGGACCGATCACGTTCCAGAAGAACGGTGACGGCGGCACCGCGGCACTGCTCTTCAGGGTTGAGAACGGCAAGGAGCAACTCCTACCCTAAGGCGCTGGACGCAGACAGGGATCCGGGCGATCGGTGCCTGTCCATCCGCCGAGATCGGATGGACAGGCCCAATCCAACTCAAGGGAGACGCGTCATGACGGCAAGCAGCTTGGCGCAGGTGATCGTCGCCGGCATCGCAATGGGAGCGATCTACACGCTCATGGCGCTTGGGTTCACCATCCTGTTCAACGCCATGGGCGTGATCAACTTCGCTCAGGGAGACATCCTGATGCTTGGCGCGGTCTTCGGCTACACCGCCTACGTTCAGTGGCACCTGGATTTCTTCCTGACGTTCGTGGTGGGTGCTCTCGGAGCGGCCGCGGTCGGTCTCTTGATGAACTGGCTGATCTTCCGCCCGCTGCTTGGACACCCGCCGCTCAACTCGGTGATCGCGACCATCGGCGCGTCCATCCTGATCCGCGCCGTGGGTCTGATTGTCTGGGGCTCTCAGGCGCTCTACTTTCCGCCCGTGATGGGTAGCCAGCCGCTGAACATCTTTGGCGTCAGCATCCTTCCCTATTATCTGTGGGCACTCGTGATCGCACTGCTCTGCATCGCGGCCATGCAGGCGTTCTTCCGCTACACCAGAACCGGCAAGGCGATGCGGGCGACGGCCCAGAGCAGGGATGCGGCGGCGCTTCAAGGCATTCCCGTGCAGCGCATGGACGCACTGGCTTCGGCGATTTCCGCGGGCCTTAGCGGGATTGGCGGGGTCCTCGTGGCACCGATCTTCTTCGTGCAGACCTCGATGGGCGCCCTGGCAGGTCTCAAGGGCTTTGCCGCCGCGGTCTTCGGAGGACTCGGCAGCATTCCCGGCGCCATCCTGGGCGGCGTCGGGCTCGGCGTGGCGGAGAACCTTTCGGCCACGCTGATCTCATCCACCTATCGCGACGCGGTGGCGTTCGTCATCCTCCTGGTCATCCTGTTCTGGCGCCCGAGCGGGTTGCTCGGTCGTTCGAAGTGAGGCAGGTGCAGGGCATGGCACGTGGCAAATGGTGGTCGATCGCGGGGTGGGCGATCCTCGTCCTCGCCGTCTACTCGTTCCCGCCGCTGGCGCAGGATCCGTACCTTGTGCACGTGGTGAACCTGGCCGTCATCGCGTTGATCGTCACAGTCGGGCTGAACCTGCTGGCCGGCTACGCGGGACAGATCTCGATCGGCCACGGCGCCTTCTACCTCGTAGGCGCCTACGCGGGCGCTCTCCTGGTGCTGAACCTGCACGCCCCATTCCTCCTGACGCTGCCGGTGGCCGCCGCGGCGGCGGCCCTGCTGGGGTGGGTGGTCGGCCGTCCAACACTCCGGCTCAAGGGAGCGTACCTCGCGATGGCGACCCTGGGCATCGTCGAGATCGTTCAGGTCGTCGCGCTCAACTGGACCGGCTTCACAGGCGGCGCCCTCGGCCTCTCCAACATTCCGCCGGCTCAGGTTTTCGGGATCACCCTCAATTCGGAAACGAGCTATTTCTACTTCGTCGCGATCGTCGCCGTCATCGTCTACCTTGGCGTGAACCGCCTCCTTGACTCCGAGCTTGGGAGGGCCTGGCGCGCCATCCGGGACAACGAGGTGGCTGCGCAGGTCATGGGCATCGACGTGGCCCGCCTGAAGAGTCTCGCCTTCGTGATCAGCTGTGCCGCGGCTGGCTTGGCGGGG
>JAJYSZ010000117.1 GCA_021793315.1 Bacillota bacterium
CATGGAGGCAACGAACTCGTCGAAGCCGGCGATCTCCACTGTACAGGGACCACTCATCTGCTCATCCATCGTGCGCAGCATTTCGTCCGGCAGGAACCCTTTGAGTGGAGCGAGCGCCTTGTCGCGGTAGATGCGCGCGGCCTCTTCCGCGTCGATTTCCTGTCCGTCGAGTCCAGGGACGGATGCGATCGGCACAGGACGCGGCCCAATCGCTTGTTCAAAGACATCCCCGAGGTTTGACGCCGGGTCCGTCGTCACGAGCAGCGTGCGAAGGCCACTGTCCGCAAGCCGCACCGCCGTAGCAGAAGCGAGGGACGTCTTCCCGACGCCCCCCTTTCCGGAGAAGAACAGGTAACGCATGTGACCGACTTCCTCACGTCGTGATCTGCAGGGCCTCGCGCAGTTCTTCGTACGTCGGGTAACGGCCCGTAAACTGGAGGTCGCCGTCGACGGCGATCATGGGAAGCGAGCCTGTGCCCTGGGAGAGAAGTCTCCGGTAGACCTCTTCGTTGCCGAGGAACGACTGCGGGTCACGGCTCAGCTGGTGCCGTGAAACCTCGACGCCCTCCTCGCGCAACCTCTCTAGCGCGTCCTCGATACGGATCAGCGCCTCGTCCGGCGCAGGGCCGCAAAGGCCCGTCGAGCAGCACATCTCGGGATCGAACACGTCCACTCTCATCATCGACATCTCCTCAGCAGTTGCACCCTTCGCCGCAGCCGCAACCAGGGCCGTCGCCGCCGACCGCGATCAGCTTGATCGCCTCTCCCCGTTCAAGCTTCGCCGCGAGGTCGTCGATCTTCGTCACCGCCTGCAGGCGCACAGCGCGCGCGATCTGCACCGCCGTCTGGATCTCGCGGCTGTCCGCCCCTTCCTTGCGTGCGGCCCCCACGTGGTACTCAAGGCAGCTGTCGCACCCCGCCGCAACCGATGCCGCGATCCCGATCAGTTCCTTCACCTTAGTGTCCATTGGCCATTGCTCCCCCTTCAAATGTCTCTGCCTTCTCCGCCCGATCTGCTGCCAAAGGCCGCACGACGGCGCAGGTCGAGTCAACCTGGTTTGCCATCAGCCACGCCTCGTCGTCCGCATCGCGCGGCAAGGTCGCCACGATCTCCTTGAGGATCGGCGGCAGATCCTCGCGGATGGCGTAGTACGTCCAGTACTTTTGGCGCCGTTCACTGACAAGGCCGGCCTGCCTGAGCCTTCTCAGGTGCTGCGAGACTGCCGGTTGGCTGACTGGCAGCCTTCCGACGAGTTCACACACGCACGCCTCGCGTACGCGCAGGAGCGCCAGAATGCGCAGGCGGACCGGATCGCCCAATGCCCGATAGAGTTCCGCCTCGCCCTCGTACAGGTCATCACCTCATCGTGATTCACTTATATTCTTGAGCCTGCTATTGTGTCAAGGGAACACGTCGGTGCTCCAACGTCCAGAGGAGGGTCCCTCCGAGTGCTTCATGCCGTACTCGCACTGATGCTCTTCGTCGCCGTCCTGGTGCTCGTGATCTGGCAGCCGCGCGGCCTCTCGATCGGCTGGCCCGCCGCGGTCGGCGGCCTTCTGGCCGTACTGCTCGGCGTCGTCACCCTGCGGGATGTCGGGACGGTGGTCGGCATCGTATGGGATGCGACGCTCGCCTTCGTCGCCATCATCCTCATATCGCTCGTACTCGACGCGATCGGCTTCTTCGAGTGGGCGGCCCTGCACATGGCCCGCCAGGCACGCGGCAGCGGCCTGCGCCTCTTCGTCTACACGCTGCTCCTCGGTGCGCTTGTCGCGGCGTTCTTCGCGAACGACGGCGCCGCACTCATCCTCACCCCGATCGTCTACGAGCAGGTCAAGGCACTGAAACTCCGTCCCGCCGCGATCCTCGCGTTCGTCATGGCTGGCGGCTTCATCGCAGACTCGACCTCCTTGCCGCTGGTCGTCTCAAACCTCGTGAACATCGTCTCTGCGGACTTCTTCCACATCGGCTTCGTGAGCTACGCCGTGCGCATGGTGCCCGTGGATCTTGTCGCGATCGCGACGAGCCTATTGGCGCTCTACGTCTTCTTTCGGCGAGACCTGCCGCGAAATGTCGCTGTCCATGGCCTCAAGGAGCCTCGCGAAGCCATCCGCGACCCGAAGCTCTTCCGCGCGTCATGGCTAGTCCTCGGCCTGCTGCTGGTCGGATACCTCCTGAGCCAGGCCCTGCACATCCCGGTCTCGGTGGTTGCGGGGACCGCGGCGATCCTTCTGCTCCTCGTGGCATATCGCAGCCCTGCCGTCGACGTCCGGCGCCTAGTCCTGGAGGCGCCATGGAAGATCGTCGTCTTCTCGATCGGGATGTACGTTGTGGTCTTCGGGCTGCGCGACGCCGGCCTCACCGCGCTCCTCGCGCGCTCCATGGCGTGGGCGGTGGGGCACGGGCTTGCGGCGGGCATCTTCTACACGGGGTACCTCGCGGCCGGGCTCTCGTCCGTGATGAACAACATGCCGACCGTCATGATCAATGCGCTGGCCGTACACGCTTCTGGCGCACAGGGCGTCCACCAGCTCGGGATGGCGCTCGCGAACGTGATTGGCAGCGACCTCGGGCCGAAGATCACACCGATCGGATCGCTCGCGACGCTTCTCTGGCTGCATGTACTGGAGCGCCGCGGGGTGAAGATCGGTTGGGGGTACTACTTCCGTGTGGGCATCACGCTTACCCTTCCCGTCCTCGCCGTGACCCTTCTCGCCTTGACGGGTATCGTCGCACTGCACGGCTAGATCGCCGTAACACAACCTTCACTTGCACACGTTGCGGCAAGATATTAGCGTCTACTGTGAAATGAGGTGAGATATTGCGTAACATGCCGGAGGACTTCGCTCTGCTTGGCGACCGTACGCGCCTGCGCCTTTTGCGGCTTCTGGCAGAGCGACCCCTGACCGTGGGGGAGCTTACGGGTCCTCTGGGAGTCAGCCAGTCCGCCGTATCGCAACATCTGGCGCGGTTGCGTCATGCGGGGCTGGTGATTGACGAGCGTCAAGGGCAGCAGGTTCTGTACCATCTGCAAACAGCTGAACTGCAGGCCCTTTTCGCAGAAGCCGCTGCGATCTTTGACACCCCGCTCGCCGAGCATGCGCTGTGGACGACTCAGCGTGATCGTCTCAACCAGGTCTTCGGACCGGTGGAGGTTGCGGTGCAAAGCGAAGGTCAAGCCGTTTCTGCTGTGTCTGGGCAGCCGTCCATCCTCTTCGTCTGCACCGGGAACTCCGCACGAAGCCAGATGGCGGAGGGGTTTGCTCGGGCGTACGCCGGCTCCAAGGTCAAGGTGCTCAGCGCAGGGCTGGAACCCGCCGGTGTCCATCCGATGGCCATCGAGGTGATGGACGAAGCCGGTATCGACATCAGTCAGCACACATCGAAGGCCCTTCTGCCGGAGCACCTCTCCCAGGCGAACCTCGTCGTGACGCTGTGCGGCGGGCCAACGGGCTGGCGTCCCCGCGGGGACCATGCCTTTGCGTGGCGCTACTGGCCGCTACCAGATCCGGCGCGGGCGACCGGCGCACGCTACCGTCGGCTCGCGCGGTTCCGCCAAGTACGTGACAGCATCAGAGATCATGTCCTGCGGCTGCTCGGCGACACCGAACCGACGCCAGCCGGTCCGTGAAAACAACCCTCTGACCACGAACGACAAAATGGAGGGACCAAGTCGCATGGATGGACAGGGTACGACGGCCGATCTCCGGGATCGCGTGCTCCAGCCCCTCGAAGACGCCGGACTCCAGCGCTTCCACTTCAGGACGTGGCTCACCGCCGGAATGGGCTTCTTCACGGACGCATACGACCTCTTCATCATCGGGGTAGTCACCACCCTTCTGGTGCCCCTTTGGCATTTGAGTACGTTGGATCTGATGCTGCTCAATAGCACGGCTCTCTTCGCCGCTGTCCTAGGCGCCCTGATCTTCGGGCGGCTGATGGACCGGCTTGGCCGCAAGGCCATCTACGGCATTGAGGCGGTGCTCCTCACGGCCGGCGCACTCCTGTCCGCCTTTTCCACGAACATCTGGATGCTGCTGATTTTCCGCTTCATCGTCGGCCTGGGAGTCGGAGGCGACTATCCCATGAGCGGCGTGATCATGAGCGAATACTCGAACCGCAAGCGCCGCGGCTTCCTGGTCAACGCGGTGTTCGCCATGCAGGGCTTCGGCCTACTGGTGGGCCCGGCGGTCGCGGCACTCCTGCTGGCAGGCGGCGTTCCCGACACGATCGCTTGGCGCCTGATGCTGGGCTTTGGAGCCATCCCTGCCGCCGTGGTCATCTATCTACGCCGCCGGATCGCAGAAACTCCCCATTTCACGCTAGTACAGCGTTTCGGAAGTTCGTTCCCTCAGAACTCGGCCAGGAGCCACGATAAGTCGTTGAGGATAGTGTCGCAGAGCTGGGGCAGTGGGCCTTCGTACGGCGTAGACTCCCAGCGGCCGGGATGGGTGGTTACGTCGAGCCGGAACTGGTCCTGGCCGATGGTACAGAAGCGGACGCGGGGGACCTTCTCGCCGTCGGGCTCTTCGGAGTAAACGACCACGTGACGGCCGCGGCTTGTGGCTTTCAGGTGATGTAGGCCGCAGGCCCGCAGGAATCGTTCGACGGTGTCGAGGGCGCCGAGCACCTGGTACTTGGAGTATGGGGGCTGCGGCATCAGGCTGCCACCTCCTGCATGGGATAGCCACGGAACGTCCAGTGGAACGGGTGTCCGTCGGTTTGGTTCCAGCGATCGATGAAGGCCAGAAGGCGATCCCTGAGTTCCTCTTCGGAGCGGAAGTCGCCGTGGCGAAGACAGCGGCGGTTGACAATCGAGAAGAAGATCTCGACCTGATTCACCCACGAGGCGTGCAGCGGTGTGTAGAGGAACTGGAACTTGCCGCCATACCGCTCGTTGAACGCGGTCCAGCGGCCCTGGGCCCCGTCGTGGTGGATGTTCAGGTTGTCCCAGATCACGACGATCTTGTTGGCGTCCCGGTGGTGATCAGCGACCTCCTCCATGAAGGCCATCAGGTCGTCTGCGCTGCGGGTCTTGCCACAGCTGGCGAGAACCTCTCCATCCCGGATGTTGAAGGCGGCGAGCAGCGACTGTGTCCCATGGCGGATGTATTCGAACTCGAAGCGCCCCGGCCTGCCAGGAACCGGCCGCTGCATCGGAGACTTGCGCTCGGTCGCCTGGATCCCCGTCTTCTCGTCCACGCATACGACGACGGTATCCTCCGGGGGATCCTCGTAGACCGACATGATTGCGTTGACCTTCTCCTGGAACGCAGGATCGGGGCTGTGCAGCCACATCTGCACCCGATGGGGATGCAGGGCGTTGTGCTGCAGTGTGCGCCAGACGCTGCTGCGGCTCATCGGCACGACGGCCTGCACCACTTGGGTGAGCGCTCGCACCGTCCAGTCGTTCTCTTCCAAATCGTAGTGCCGCGGATCGTCGCAAGCGATGGCGAGCACCTCGCAGCGCTGCGCGACCGTATACGTCGACGGCGCACCCGAACGGGGGAGGTCATGGAGCCCCGGCACACCCCGCTCGGCAAACCGCCCCTCCCACTTATGCACCGTGCGCAGGTGAACTCCCAGCACCTCCGCCACCTCTTGCGGGTGCAACCCCTGCCCAAGATGCCAGATGATCGACGCTCTGAGCCATATCCGCCGCTCGACCTTCTGTCCAAAGACCAAGGGCCGCAGCCGTCCCATGTCATCTGCACTCAACGCAAAGGGACAGGAAGGGTGCGACGTAGCCACGTATGCCGCGCGTCGCGCTCCCATCCCTGTCCCACCCCCACAAGGGCTTGTCCTACGAGGGCTTCAACACCACCCCCGAAAACTCCTTGCTGGAATGTTATGGTAATCGCAGTGTCGGAACGAACTTCTGAAACGCTCTACTAGCGATCTTGGACGAGCGCACTGCGGACCTCGTGGATCAGCCGCGCACGCGAGAAGCGGTCCATCGCCCGTTGGCCACTCAGCATGCTTGCCAGGAAGACCGGGATCTCGTGCCCTCCGTCCCGCAGGATGGCCTTGCCGGCGTGCTCGGCAGGCTTTAGGCGACCGAATCGCCTCCAACGCGCTGAGAGCAGCGCTGACCCGAGCGCGCTCACGACCACGACACCGGTCGGTCGGAGGAACGCCAGAAGACCCTCGAAGACATCGAACTGCCGTTCCGCAACGGGGACCAGGGATGATCTTCGTGTAGGCCTAGAGCTTTGCGCACCCTGTCCTGGTCCCGTTCCCGCACAGCGAAAATGTCAATGTGCTCCCAGGGCACGCCGAACTCGGCGAACGGAACGAAGTAGGGGTAGAGCGACTCGGGGCGCCGCCATTGTGCTTCCGCTGCGATCCTCTGCTGAATCAGATCGGGGTCGTCGAGGTCGCCAAGGTTAATGAGTGTCGCGTCGTCACCAGTGCGGGACGCGCGGATGCTGAACGATGGGTTGAAGCCAACAAAGAGTAGCCGATCGCGATACAGCGTGGGATACTGCATCGGCCAGCGACGAGGGATGTCCGAAGGCCATAACTCAGCCGCTATCGTTTCAACCCAGATGTGGCGAAGGGCAATGTTGGCGGACTCGGTCGCGTCATCGATGTTAGCGTTGACCTGTAGCGCCCCCTTGACAGAGAACGTCGTGGATCTTGTTCGGGGAGGCGTCCGGGAATCCTTTCCACCGACGCTGGTCTTGCGCCGCGAGCAGTCAGTTGCCGCTCATCTGGGTTATCCATCGGCAGCAGGGGAGGGCGGCCTTACGGCTTGTGCTTGAGATCGAAGCAGGTCTATCAAGGACTTCCGTCCTGCTGGAGTCTTTCCTCCCCGCGAGTTAGTGGCCTAAGCACCCAACTACTTCGCGTTCAGGCAGGAAGACTCCTTGCTTTTTCGGCTTCTTAGGCCACTTTTTCAGCAAGATC
>JAJYSZ010000026.1 GCA_021793315.1 Bacillota bacterium
AGTGCACATCGAGCTGCAGACCGAGAGCAAGATGTTCTGCAGCTGCCCGAACCGCTTCGGCGACCCGCCGAACACCAACATCTGCCCTGTCTGCCTGGGTCTGCCCGGCGCCCTGCCGCGGCCGAACGCCGCCGGCGTGGACGCGGCGATCCGCATGGCGCTGGCGCTCGGCTGCCGCGTGGCCGCCCGCAGCAAGTTCGACCGCAAGAACTACTTCTACCCCGACCTGCCGAAGGGCTACCAGATCTCGCAGCTGGACGAGCCGATCGGCGCCGGCGGGCGCGTCGCGGTGCCGGGAGGCGGGTCGGTGCAGATCCTCAGGGTGCAGCTGGAGGAGGACGCCGGCAAGCTCCAGCACGAGGCGCAAGGGGCCGTCGTGGACTTCAACCGGGCCGGCGTGCCGCTCCTTGAGATCGTCTCGGCCCCCGACCTGCGCTCGCCGCAGGAGGCGAGGGCGTACTGGGAGGAGATCCGGCGCATCGCGCTGGCGCTCGGAATCTCCGACGCGCGCATGGAGGAGGGCTCGGTGCGCGCCGACGCCAACATCTCGATCCGGCCTGCGGGCAGCCAGGAGCTCAATCCGCGCGTCGAGATCAAGAACATGAACAGCTTCCGCTTCCTCGAGCGCGCCCTCGCCTACGAGGCCGCGCGCCAGGCGGAGATCTACCGCCAGGGCGGGCGCGTCGGGCAGGAGACGCGCGGCTGGGACGACCCGCGCGGCGTCACCTTCTCGCAGCGCAGCAAGGAGGAGGCGGAGGACTACCGCTACTTCCCGGAGCCGGACCTCTTGCCGTTCGCGATCGCCCCCGCGCACGTCGAGGAGCTGCGGGCCGCGCTGCCGGAACTGCCGGCCGGCCGGCGCCAGCGGCTGGACGGCCTCGGCCTGCCGGACGAACAGGTGCGCCTGATCTCGGAGAGCCGCGGCCGCACCGCGTTCTTCGACGCGGCGCTCGCGGCGGGTGGCGCCGCGGGCGAGGTGGCCAAGTGGATCTGCGGCGATCTCGCGCGGTTCGAGAACGACGGGCGCTTCGACTTCGACCATCCCGCGTTCGCGGCGCAGGAACTCGGGGAACTGCTGCGCGCGGTGGGCCAGGGCGAGCTCACGGGGCCCGGCGCCAAGCAGGTGGTCCAGCTGCTGGCGAAGCGCGGCGGCACCGCGCAAGGGGCCATCGCGGAACTCGGACTTGGCAGGATCGATGACCTCGACGCCGTGCGCGCCGAGGTGCGCCAGGTGCTCGCGGAGCAGCCCAAGGCCCTGGCCGATCTTCGCGCAGGCAAGGAGCAGGTGATGGGCTTCCTCGTCGGACAGGTGATGCGGCGCACGCGCGGACGCGTGGCGCCTGACGTCGCGAGCCGCCTGATCGCGGAGGAAGTGGGGCGGTAGTGCGGGCCGAGGTGGAGATCACGGGGCTCGGACAATCTGGGGAGGGTATCGGCCGGCACGAGGGCCTCGTGCTCTTCGTGCCGGGCGCCGTGCCCGGCGATCGTTGCCTGGTGGTCTGGGAGCCCGGCCGCAAGCGCATGGCACGCGCGCGCCTTTTGCAGGTGACGCAAGCGAGTCCGGACCGGGAGGCGCCGCCGTGCCCCGCCTTCGGCACCTGCGGCGGTTGTCAGCTGCAGGCGATCGGATACACCCGCGAGCTGCAGGAGAAGCGGCGCATCGTCGAGGATGCCCTGCAGCGCATCGGCCATCTCGACGTGGACGTGCCTGCCTGCATTGGACCGGGCGAGGCTTACGGCTACCGGGCGAAGGTGAGCTGGCCGATCCGCCGGGGCCCCGCTGGGCCCCTGATCGGCCTGTTCGCGACCCAGAGCCACGACGTCGTGGAGCAGGACGACTGTGCCGTGCTGGCGCCCGCGCTGCGCAGCCTGCCGGGGCTGCTGCGCCAGGGGATGCTGGACTTTTCGCTTTCCGCCTGGGATGGGCGCGAGGGACTCTTGCGGCATGCCGTCGCGCGACGGGCGCGCAGCGGGGAGATCATCCTGACCCTGGTTGCGACAGCCGCGGAGCCTCGCCTGCGGTTGCTCGCGGAGCGCGTGATGTCCGCGCTGCCCGAGATGGTGGGGGTGGCCCTCAGCCTGCATGAGGGACGGGGCAACCGGATCCTGGGGGCGCCGGCCCGAATGCTCGCGGGCGCGGGGGAGATCGAGGAGCGGATCCTCGGCCTGCGCTTCCACATTGGTCCGACCAGCTTCTTTCAGGTGCATCCGGCTGCGGCCGAACGCCTCTTCGCGACGGTGCTCGACTGGGCCGGCCCCGGTGAAGGGACGCCCGCGCTCGATCTCTACACAGGGGTTGGCGTGCTCGCCCTCCTGCTTGCGCGGGCCGGCTACCGCGTGCAGGGCGTCGAATATGCGGAGGAGGCCGTGTCCTTCGCCAGGCGCAACGCGGAACGGAACGGGCTCGAGGCCGCCTTCGCCGTCGGGGACGCCGAGGAGGCCGAGCTGCCGCCGCCAGAGGCGCTCCTGACCCTCGACCCCCCCAGAGGCGGAGCGCCACGCCTGGCGGAACGCCTGGCCGCGGCCGGACCTCGGCGGGTGATCTACGTCTCCTGCGATCCCGCGACCTTGGCGCGCGATGCCGCGGTACTGGTCGCGGGAGGCTACAAGGTGGGACGCGTGCAGCCCTTCGACCTCTTCCCGCGCACGGCGCACGTGGAGACCGTCGCGGAATTCCTGCGCTGAGGGACACTGCCGCTTCGCGGGGCCGCGTTTTTCGGCGCGCGCGCGGGCGTCGGGCGCGAACTGCACTCCCTGTGGCAGGACCTGCGAACCGGCGACGCGGGACCTGGCATCCGTTGCGGTACCGCGCCGCGCTGCGGGCGACGGTGACCCCGGGGCATGGAACGGCGGCACCGTCTGGCGCAACATCACCTGGCCACACGGTTTCTGATCGGCGGCCTGGCGTGACGCCGCGGCTCAGCGCTTCGGCACGTAGCGCGAGAGGATGACGCCCAGAGGATCTCCCGTTGCATCGACGCGGCCGACTACGACCATATGCGGCGCTGCGAGTTCCGGCGTCGAGTCGAAGAGCAGAGGGTAGGTCTGGTGCAGCACGGCGACCGCCTCCGGCCCGTAGATGCCGAAGGGGAAGGCGAAGGCCGTCGGCTGCGGCAGGCCGATCGCCTTGAAGGTGTTCGCCTCCGCCTGCACGTCCTGCTCGATCTCCTGGGCGAAGGTGGCGGCGGTTTGCCCCGGCAGGGGGTTCACGAGGTCGGCGGCGTAGCCGACCTGTCCCTGGCGGTAGCTGTGCATGTCGTAGGTATGGGCCTCGAGCGCCCAGAGTCCGCTCTGCCATACTTTTTTGACCTGTCCAGGCTGTATTTAGCCGGGCAGGCCGAGTCTGCGGCCGATGATGAAGGCAACGGCCGGGACATGGAACTTCCGGGTGATCGGCAGGGCGTACTGGTAGACCGATTCCACGCCATCGTCGAAGGTGAGTAGGACGGCGCGCGACGGTAGCGGCGCCCCCGTCTCCTCATAGGCGGCGAAGGCCCTGAACGTCACGAAGTGATACGCGTGATCGCGCAGGTACTTGAGGTCACCGGCCAGCTGCTCCGGAGTCACCCAGAAGCGGCGCTTCGGGCCGATGCCGTGATAGACGAGCACGATCGGACCGGCGTTCGGCAGATCGATATGCTTCTGCGCCGCGCCGGCGGGGGCCGCGGCGGCAAAGGGAAGGCAAAGCAGCAGGAAGAGCGCAACGAGGCGCAATCGACGCATGGTGCCACGATAGCAGGAGGCGCGAGGAGTGTCGAGCCGTCGTGAGGCCAATTTCGTCAACTGACGCTCTGGCCGTAACTGCGGGCAATCTCGGCCCAGATTTCCGCCACGGGCCCGACGAACGGGGTGTCGCTGCGACGGGCGATCGCCGTGACGCGGTCCGGCAGGGCGACGTCCGTGACCTCCAGCCGTACCAGCCGCCCTGCCGCGACGTCCGCCTGCACCGTGGAGTAGGGCAGGAAGGCAAGGCCGAGGCCCGCCAGGGCCATGGAGCGCACGGCGTCCAGCGAGTCGAGCTCCATGGCGCGGTGGATCGGGCCCGCCACCTGTTCCGCCGCTCCATAGACCTGCGCCCAGAAGTCGCTTTCGCGGTAGTAGGCGAGCAGCGACGCGCCCTGCAGGTCGCTGGCCCGCAGCACCTCCTTGCGCCGCGTCAGGGGATGGTCCGGCGGGGCGACCAGACAGACAGGCTCGCGCAGCACGACCTCCGCCGTCAGGTCGACCTGCTGCACCTCGAGCCGGACCAGGGCCACGTCGACCTGCCGCGCCGTCAGGAGGGCCAGGACCTCGAGCGAGCGCCCGGTGCGCACGCGCACGTCGACGTCGGGGTGCGCCGCGATATAGCCCCGCAGCACCTGCGGCAGAATGTGCGTGGCGGCGGAGGCGGCGCAGCCGAGTGCAAGCGAGCCCCTGCGGCCCAGGAGGTACTGGGCGATCGAGCGCCGGCCCTGGTCGATGCTGTCGAGGCCCGCACGGGCGTAGCCGAGGAAGAGCAGGCCGGCCGGCGTCAGGTGGACGCCCCGTCCGGTGCGCGTGAAGAGTTGCGTGCCCGCCTCGCGCTCGAGCGCTGCCATGCGGTGGCTCACGGTGGGCTGGGCAAGGAAGAGAAGCTGTGCCGCGCGGCTGAAGCTGCCGCTCTCGGCGACAGCGCGAAAGATGCGAAGATCGGTGAGGTCCAGGGTTATCCCTGCCTTCCAGGATCGTCCGGTGTCCGCTTCTGCCTGGGCCTGTGCATCTCCTGCCGGCTGCGGCAGGAGGGCGGGGCCCAAAGGCGTAACCTTGCGCTAGCATCAGCATCAGGAGGCAGGAGAACTTGCACATCGTGCTCGTCCATCCCGAGATCCACCAGAACACGGGCAACATCGCGCGCACCACGGTCGCCATCGGGGCGGACCTGCATCTCGTCAAACCGCTCGGCTTTTCGCTCGAAGACCGCTACCTCAGGCGCGCCGGTCTCGACTACTGGCCGCAGGTGCGCCTGCACGTGCACGAGACGCTGGAGGAAGTACTGCCCGGGCCCGACGACTACTGGCTCTTCTCGGCCCACGGCCGCCCGTTCGCGGACGTCGCGTTCGGACCGGACCCCTGGCTCTTCTTCGGGCGAGAGAGCCAGGGCCTCGAAGCCGAGATCCTGGCCGAGCATCCGGGCCGCATCCTGCGCCTGCCCATGCGTCCGGGGGTGCGCTCGCTGAACGTGGGCAACGCCGTCGCCGTGGCGGCCTACGAGGTCCTGCGTCAGCACGGCTACCCGGGGCTGGCCGAGCGCGAGGACTGAGATGCGGATCCTCGTCACCGCCGACACGCACGGGCCGCGCCACCTCTTGCCCCTGTGGCTCCTGGAGGCGGCAACGGCCGCCGATTTCGTGCTGCACGCCGGGGATGTCTGCGATCGGGACACGCTGGGGCAGCTGGCCGCCTTGGCCCCGGTCTACGCCGTGCAGGGCAACCGGGACCTCGGCCTCAGCTTGCCCGAACGCTTGACGGTCGGGGCTGCGGGCATCTCGATCGGTCTCGTGCACGGTCACCTTGGCCCGGGCGGCGACACGCCCGAGCGGGCCTGGCGCAGCTTTCAGCCGCAGCCGGACGTGGTCGTCTTCGGACACAGCCACCGCCACCTCCTAGAGCGGCGGGGCGCCTGCTGGCTCGCAAATCCGGGCTCGCCGACCAGTCCAAAGGACGGCAGGCCGTCCGCGCTCGTGCTCGAGGCGTCGGACGGCCGCATCGCCTGGCGGCGGATCGGGGCCCAGGGCGGAGGGGACGCCTAGAGCGTCCCGAGACGCTTTAGGGCCTCCTCCAGGAGCGGCGCCGCAGGCAGGGGCAGGGCACCCTGCGCCTGGACGGCGCTGCCGCCGCCGCGACCGCCGAGGGCGGCGGTGAGCGCTTTCAGCGCCTCGCCAAGGTGCGGGCCGTCGCCGGCGGGGCGCTGCAGCACGATGGCGCCGAGCTCGTCCTTGGTGCCCGTGAGGACCGTGAGCGGAACCCCGCGCGTCGCGAGGCGCGCCGCGAGTTCGCGCAGGTCGTCGGGACCGCGGTCCGGAAAGGCCAGGAAGACGCTTCCCGCGCCCCCGGCGAGCCGATCCGCCTCCTGGTCCAGCAACTGGCGGCGCTGGCGCGTCGCGAGGTTGCGCAGGCGGTCGATCTCCGCGAGGCGAAGCTCCACGGTGGCGGCCGTCTCCAGCACGGCCACGCCCGCGCGGGCGGCGATGCGGTCGAGTTCCGCCGCGCGGCGCACGTAGTCGAGGCGGGCCCGCTGCCCGGCGTAGAACCGGATGCGGAAACCGTCGTGGACCGCCTCTGCCGGATAGAGCTTCACGAGCCCCACCTCCGCCGTCTGGCGGGGATGCGTGCCGCCGCAGGCGGAGCGGTCGAAAGCGTCCACCTCGACAATCCGGTAGGGCGGTGCCACCTGCGGCGGCTTGCGCAGCCCCAGCGCGTCAAGCTCGTCCGCCTGTGCCCAGCGCACCGTGATCGGGCGATTCTCGCGAATGATCTCGTTGGCGCGCGCCTCCGCGAGCCGGAGCTCTTCCTCCGTCGGCGGTGTCCGGCCGGCGATGTCGAAGGTGGAGACCTCCTGGCCCATGTGGAAGGAGATCGTGTCCCTGCCGGCCACCTCGAGGAAGGCGCCGGACGCGATGTGCTGGCCCGCGTGCTGTTCCATGTGGTCTTGGCGGCGGCGGAAGTCGATCCCGCCGTCCACCTCGCCGGCGAGGGGACGGGTGACGAGGTGCCAGACGCGGCCTGCCTCGTCCGCCTGCACGTCCTCGACCGGCACGCCGGAAAGCGTGCCGCGGTCGGAGGGCTGGCCGCCGGACTCCGGATAGAAGGCGGTGTCCTCGAGCTCTACCCAAACGCCGCGCGCGTCCGCCCGCTGATCGATGACGCGGCTCTTGAAGGCACTGAGGTAGGAGTCGTCGTAATACAGGCGCATGAGCGAGGCTCCTTTGACATAGCCGATTCGCATCAAGACTTTGGCACGCTAGTCGAGAACACCTGCCGACAGGAGGTGGAAGGGGCATGCGCTGCCCCGCATGCGGTTACGCGGACTCACGGGTGCTCGATTCCCGCCCCACGCAGGACGGCCTCGCCATCCGGCGCCGCCGCGAGTGCCCCAAGTGCCTGCGCCGCTTTACGACGTACGAACGGATCGAGGAGGCGCCGCTGCTGGTGGTCAAGCAGGACGGCCGCCGCGAGGGCTTCGACCGCCAGAAGATTCTGCACGGTCTGATGACGGCCTGCGAGAAGCGGCCGGTGCCGATGGCCAAGCTGACGGAGATCGCGGACGAGGTGGCCAGGGCGGCGCATGACGAGAGCGATGGCGAAGTGCCGAGCCGCTGGATCGGCGAGCAGGTCATGCAGCGCCTCAAGGAGGTCGACGAGGTGGCCTACGTGCGCTTCGCTTCGGTCTACCGGGCGTTCGCCGACGCCGAGCGCTTCCGCGAGGAAGTCGAGCGGCTGACGAGGCGGGAGCCGTGAGGGCCGTCCTGTTCGACCTCGACGGCACCCTCACGGACACCCTGCCGCTCGTGATCGCGGCGCTCAACGCCGCCTTGGCGCCGGTCTGGGGCGGACCGCGGACGCCGGACGAGATCCGCCGCCTGTTCGGCCCGCCGGAGGGTCAGCTGATCGCGGCCGAGGCGCCGTCCGAGCCGAGCGCGGTCGAGCGGTTCTATGGCTACTATCGTGCGCACCACCAGCGCGAGGCGGAGGTGTTCCCCGGCGTGCGCGAGCTGCTGACCACTCTCGTGACCCGTGGTTTCCTGCTTGCGCTCGTGACCAACAAGGGACACCGTTCCGCCATGATCACGCTCGAGGAGTTCCAGATGCGTCACTTCTTCCGGGCCATCGTCGACGGCGACGAGGTGAAGGCGAAGCCGTCGCCCGAAGGGATCCGCCTTGCCCTGGCACGCCTCGAAGTCACAAGCGAGGACGCGGTCTACGTCGGCGACATGCCGAGCGACCTCGCCGCGGCCCGGACGGCAGGCGTCGCGGCCTGGGCGGCTGCGTGGAACCGACCGGCCGACGCCTCCGAGGGCTGGGACTTCATCGCGAGCCACCCGGACGACCTTCTGCGCCGCCTGGCGCATGAACGCCTAACGACCTGACGGCAGGCCCGAACCTGTCCTATGATGGTGCAGAAGGGGGAATCGCCCACCATGCCAGAGCAGGATCAGCTGACGCTCTACAATCTGCACGGATGCCCGTACTGCGCGATCGTCCGCCTGCGCCTCGGGCAGCTCGGCCTCGGCTACATCCTCCGCGAGCAGCCGCAGAGCCGGCCGGAGCGCAAGGAGGTCATCGCCGTATCTGGCCAGCAGACAGTGCCCGTGCTGGTGATTTCACGTGCGGGCCAGCCTGACGAGGTGCTCTCGGACGAGAACGATATTCTGCGCTACCTGGACGAGCGTTACGCCCCGCGTCCCGCGGTCGAGGACAGCGAGCCCTGGAGCGACGCCGACGGCCGGGCGCTCAAGTCTGCCGCCGAAAACCTTGCCGACCTCGGTCAGCAGCTCCAGGAACTGGCGCAGGGCGCGGCTGCGTCGGGGGAGATCGACCGGTCCAACGTGCTGATGGCCGCGGCCGGCCATGTCAGCATGGCCCAGCGCTGGGCAGCCAACCAGCTGCAGGATAGCTAGCCGGAGACGTCAGGAAAGGGCTCGCCGCACCTGCGGCGAGCCCTTTCTGTGGTACCAGCGCAGAGAGGCCGCAAAAGTCGCGCGTGTGCCTGCTCGCGCTGCCCCGGCGCCCTGCGCGGCCCTCAATCTCCGAGACGCGCCCGCCGCCGGCCAAGACGCCGTTTCAGGAGGCGTCTTGGTGTTGCCCGTGGCGAAGCTTCCCCTTGCGGTGGCCGCTCTCAGCGCGGGTGCTGCAGGAGGAGGTCACGGATGCGCTGCGAGACCGCGACGGCCTCCTCGAACGGGCGCTGCCAGATGTTGCGGCCGAAGATGAGACCCGTCGCGCCGGCATCGAGCACCTGGCGCGCCTTCTCCACGACCTCGTCGGCGCTGCCCTTCTCGCCGCCCGCGAATATGACGAGGGTGCGCCCGGCGGAGCGTACGATCTCGCGCAGCATCTCGCCGGTCTCAGCCGACGGCATCGAGTTGTAGGGCGCGGGCGCCCGCTTGATCTTCTCCGCGTCGAACTTCGGCACGTTGAGCTTGACCACGTCGGCGCCAAGCTCTTGCGCCACGCGTGCCGCGTAGTCCACCGCGTAGTACGAATCCTTGCCGCCGCGCGCATCGACGGCGGCGCCCCGGGGGTAGGACCAGACGATGATGGGCATGCCGAAGCGCTCGGCATCCTGCCGCACCTGGGCAAACTGGCGGAAGTCCTCGTCCTGGCGCGCGCTGCCGACATAGAGCGTGTAGCCCACCGCGTCCGCCCCAAGCCGTACCGCGTCCTCGACGCAGGCGTTGAGCGGCGAGAGGGGGGCTTCGTCGCCGGGAATCTCCGTCTTGCCGTTCAGCTTGAGCACGAGGGGCACGCGGCCGGCGTAGGCCGGCATGAACTTCCCCGCCGTGCCGATCTGCATCGCGATGCCCGAGTAGCCGCCGGCGGCCGCGATCTTGAGCTGGAACTCGATGTCGGCGGCTGGCGGGTTCGGGAAGAAGTCGCGCGGGCCGTGCTCGAGACCCTGGTCGATCGGCAGGAGCAGGAGGGTGCCGTTCGCCGGCCCGGACCCGTAGCAGAGGCGCTGGAGCCGTGCTCGCTTGCCGGTCGGAAGGCTGAGGTCCTTGAGGCCGATGGCCAACGTGGATCGCTCCTTCGCTCGTTTCTGCTTTCACTATAGTGGACCCGGCCGGGCTTTCAAAGCTCACGGGGTGAGCCTGCCATGCTAGAATCGGTGCAGGCAGGAGGGGGGAGCTCACGTGCCAAGGTTCAACCGTGACATCAAGGAGCGCGTGCAGCTGACGCTGCCGCTGGCGTTCACGCGTCCTGAGGACCCGCTGCTCGGCGCCACGCTGGTCGGGATCCTGGTCAAGGACGGTCAGGCCAAAGTGGATGACGCTGTCCTGCACGGCCGCAGCGACGTCGAGCGTGGCATCCGCTTTTCCGGCTCGCCGGAGGGGCTGGCACCGGAGGAGCGGTGGAGTGTGGTTTTCGTCGCCATGAAGAAGGGGCCCGAGGGGCTCCTCTATCACGGCGCCAGCTGGGCGCCGCTCTGGATCGACCGCCCGGGGCGCAGGGGATACCGCGACATCGCGCGTTCCGTGAACTGCATGTCCGACGCGATCGCTGGCCTGGTCGAACTCGGCGAACTCGACGCGGCGGACCGCAGGGCGGTCGCCGAGGTCCTGCGCGAGCGCGGCCGCGACGTCTGGTCGCGCACGCCGGACGGGACACGCCGCCTGCTCGGTGAGGATCTGCTGAGACCCGAGTAGCTGCGCTCATCCCGCGCCGCGGCTATGTTACTATCCCTCCAAGCAGGCCCTGCGGCCGCAGTTCCCCGCGTTAGGAGCATCTCCAGGTGCTGTCGACCCCGGTAGGCGCAAGAAGGCGCGAGGCTGCCCCGATCCATCGTCCCGCCAACGTCGTGGTGCTGTCGATGACGACCGCACTTATCGTGGTGGCCCTCTACACGTGGTACCCTGTGCTGCCGGTGGTGCTCCAGCACCGCGGCGCCTCGAGCTTCGAGGTGTCCATGGTGTACACCCTGATCTCCTTGGCCGCCGCCCTGCTCCAGCTGCAGGGCGGCATTCTCGCCGACCGCTTCGGCAGACGGCTGCTGCTCGCCTTGCCGACCTTCGCGGCCGCCGTGCTCTACGGGGTCGTCTGGTGGTCCTCGAACTGGCCGGTGCTCGCCATCGCGCTGATCGTGATGAACGCGACGGGCGCGTTGCAGAGTCCGTCGTTCACCGCCCTGACCGCCGAATCCGTACCGCCGGACAGGCGCGCGCAGGCATTCTCGACCTTTCAGTTCGCGACGGGACTCGCGACGCTCGCAGGCCCTGCGATCGGGGCCATCCTGCTGCCGACCCTCGGTGCCCGCCCCTTGATGGGTCTGACCGCCGTGGCGTCGCTCGTGGCGGGCACGATGCGCATCACCATGCTGAGGGACACGCAGCGCAGCCATTCGGCGCAGAGGTTCCGCATCCGCGATGCCTTCGCCGGGAGGCTGCGCCCCCTCACGATGGCCTCGACAGCGTTCCTCGCCGTGGCGGCCCTGACGGTGAACGGTCCCTTCATCGCGCTCTACGCGCACAACGAGGCCCATCTCGCCTCGTCAGCCGTCAGCCTGTTGTTCTCGGTGGGCTGGTTGCCCGCCGTCGTGTTGTCGTTCTGGCTCGGCCGGCGCATCGAGGCGTTCGGCTCCGCCAGGGCGCTCGCAATCGGCGTAGCAGGACATCTCGCCATTCTCGGCGTCTGGCTCCTGCTGCGCGGCGAGTTGCCGATGATGCTTGCGCTTGCGGCGTCGTTCCTCTTCTACCAGCTTGCGGTCATCGCCTGGGGGACATTGCGCATGGAGCAGGTCGGGCAGGAGAACGCCGGCGCCGCGCTCGGCGCCATCGGCACGGTGGCTGGCATGGTCTCGGCCGTGGGCCCGATCCTGGGCGGCGCTATCGCGAGCGTCGTGGTACCGGTCGGGGCGTTCCTGCTCGCGGGCGCCGTGGGTGTCTGGACCCTGCTCGCGCTGCGGCGCCTGCCGGCGGCATGACGGCGGCAGAGCTGCTCGCCGGCCTCGGACAGGCCTTCGGCGACCTCGTGGCCTGGTGGCCGGGGGACAGCCCGTTCGAGGTGGCTGTCGGTGCCCTGCTCGTACAGGCCGTCACCTGGCGCCAGGCGTCGCGGGCCGTGCAGGCGCTCAAGGGACAAGGTCTCTTGCAGCCTGCAAGCCTTGCGGCAGCAGGGCAGGACGACGTGGCAGCGGCCATCAGGCCCGCTCTCTTCCATCAGCAGAAGGCCCGCTACCTCAGGGGCTTCGCGCTCTTCACCTGGCGGGAGCTCGCGGGCGACCTCACCGAGCTGACTTCCCGGCCCCTGGCGGAGCAGGAGGCGATCCTGCTCGCCCTGCCGGGCGTGGGGAGGGAGACAGCGGCTGCCATCATGGTCTACGCGCTCGGCGAGGCGGCGGCGGTGGTGGATGCCTACGCGCTGCGCGTCCTGCCGCGCGTCGGGGTGCTTGCGCCCGGGGCCGGCCGCGGGGAGGCCGCGGCCGCGATGGGGGCAGTGATTGGCGGCAGCCCGGAGCGGGCTAAGCTCCTTCACGCGGGCATCGTCGAGCTTGGGCGGCTTCACTGCCGGCCCGAGCCGCTCTGCGCGACCTGCCCTCTTGCAGCGCTCTGCCCGAAAATCCTTGGGCATCCTGCGCATGGAAGGAGGGATCGTCCTGCCCAGAACGCAGGGAGAGCGGCGGCGCGCCGCGAAGCAGGAAACTCCGGAAGAGGCCGCGCTGCGTCAGCTCAAGGAAGCCGTCGCGCGAGAACTCGGCCTGTGGGACAAGGTCGTCCAGGCGGGTTGGGGCAATCTCAGCGCCAAGGAAAGCGGCAGGGTCGGGGGCATCCTGGCGCGTAGAATGCGGGAGGAGTCGATTGGCGGTGGAAGCGATCAGGGCGGTGCTGCGCACCAAGCAGAACTGCAGCCTCTGCCACAAGGCGGAGAGCGTCCTGCGGCGCATCGCGCGCGACGTTCCGCTCGATCTCGAACTGGACCAGGTACCGGAGGATAGTCCGCTGGCCGCGCGGGTGCCGATCGTGGAGATCGGCGGCATCGAGGTGCAGGCGGGCAAGGTGTCGGAATTCAGGCTCCGCAACTGGCTCAAGGAAAGGGGTTACCCTGATGCGGCTCGCTGAGCGCGTCTCACTGCTCCGTCCCTCGCCGACCATGTCTCTCGACCAGAAGGCCAAGGAACTGCAAAGCCAGGGTCGGCCGATCATCTCGTTCGGTGTCGGCGAGCCGGATTTCGACACGCCGCAATGGATCAAGGACGCCGCCATCGAGGCGATGCGGGCGGGAAAGACCAAGTACACCGCCGTGGCGGGCATCCCCGAACTGCGCGAGGCGGTTGCGCGGCGCTTCCTGCGCGAGCAGGGGGTCGAGTACCCGGCGGCTGGCGTCGTGGTCACCGTTGGGGCGAAGCAGGCGCTCTACGAACTGTTCCAGGTGCTGCTGAACCCCGGCGACGAGGTGATCGTCCCGTCGCCGTACTGGGTCACGTACCCGGATCAGATCGTCCTGGCCGGCGGTGTGCCGGTGATCGTGCCGATCGGCATCGACCGCGGCTTCGCCTTCGGCCTCAAGGACTTCGAAGCGGCATGGACGCCGCAGACCCGCGCCCTGGTGCTCAACTCGCCGCAGAACCCTTCCGGCGTCGTGCTGACGTCCGAGGAGATCGCGGAGATCGCGGAGTTTGCCGCGGCCCACGACGTGGTCATCATTTCGGACGAAGTCTACGGCAAGCTCGTCTACGACGGGCTGAAGCACCGCTCGCCCGCGTCCGCGAGTCGTGCCGCGCAGGACTGCACCGTGGTGGTCGACGCCGTCTCGAAGAGCTACGCCATGACCGGCTGGCGCATCGGCTACATGCTCACGACGGACCTGAAGCTGAGCCAGGCCGTGCAGAACCTGCAGAGCCAGCTCACCTCGAACCCGAACACCATCGCGCAGTATGCGGCGCTGGCGGCGCTGGACGGTCCGGATGCCGACATCCTCAAGATGCGCGACCGCTTCCAGACCCGCCGCGACTTGATGGTCGAGCGGCTCCGCCGCCTGCCGGGCTTCGAGACCGACGTGCCGCACGGAGCCTTCTACTGCTTCCCAAGGGTACGCAAGCTGCTCGACAACCCGCCGCGCGGCCTGTCATGGCGGGATGCCGATGAACTCGCCGCGTACCTCCTGGAGGAGGCCGCCGTCGCGGTCGTCCCCGGCACCGGCTTCGGCATGCCGGACTACCTCCGCTTCTCCTATGCCACAAGCGAGGAGCGCATCGCGGAGGCTCTCGACCGGGTCGCGGCGGCGCTCAGGGCATGACCCTGCCCGATTCCTTCAGGGGCCGGCGGGTCGCCCTGCTCGGCCTCGGCAGGGCGCACAAGGCGCTCGCTCAGGCCCTGCGGGTCGAGGGAGCCGAGGTCCTGGGCTTTGACCGCGACCCGGCCAAGGGCGGCCTGCTGGCCGACCTTGGCATCTCCGGGTCGTGCGGCGAAGGCTATCTTGAGGACGCCGTGCGCTCCCGGGCAAGCTTCTGCTTCCTGACGCCCGGCATGCGCAAGGACATACCGGAGGTGCGCGCCCTGGTGGCGGACGGCTGCCAGCTGGCTGCGGAAGCCGGCTACTTCTTTGCGCGCCGCAAGGCAGCGGTGCTCGGCATCACGGGATCCGCGGGCAAGACGACCACCACGACGCTGGTCACCCGCATGCTGTTGCGCAGCGGCGTCGCCGCCACGGCCTGCGGCAACATCGGCCGCGCGTTCGCCGACGCCCTGCGCGACGAGGAGCGCACCGCGATCTATGTCGCGGAATTGTCGTCGTTCCAGCTTCAGCTGGTGGAGCAGAGTCCCGAGATTGCGGCCGTTCTCAACATCCGGCCGAACCACCTGGACATCCACCCGAGCTTCGAGGACTACGCCCAGAGCAAGTGGCACATCGCCCGCTACCAGCGGCCGGAGGATCTGCTCGTCCTGCCGCCGGACCTGCTCCCAGAGGCACAGGGCGCTGGGCGCCGCGCCACCTTCAGCCTGGCGGGGCCCGCCGCCGCAACCATCCTGGCGGGCCAACTGACGCTCGACGGCGAGCCGCTGATGGCTGCCGAGGAAGTGCGGCTGCCGGGCCGCCACAATCTTGAGAATGCGCTCGCCGCAGCCCTCCTGGCGCGGGCGGGCGGCGCCAGGGCGGAGGACATCCGGGAGGAGCTCAAGACCTTTTCGGGCGTGCCGCACCGCCTCGAGCTCGTCGCCGAGTCGAGCGGCGTACGCTTCATCAACGACTCGATCGCGACGGCACCGGACAGGACACTCGCGGCGTTCGCGGCCATCGCGGGGCCGCTGCTCTGGCTTGGTGGCGGCTATGACAAGCATCTCGACTACGGGGTGCTCAAGGGCCACCTGGCGGACGTGCGCCGGGCCTTCCTGTTCGGCCCCGTCGGTCGCCTGCTGCTGCCGGTCTGCCAGGGGGACGGAGTGCCCGCGCAGATCTATCCGGACTTCGCCGCAGCCGTTGCGGCCGCCATCGGCGCGGCGGCGCGGGGCGAGACGGTGCTGCTCTCGCCGGGCGCCGCTTCCTACGATGCCTTCCGGGACTTCGAGCAGCGGGGCGAGGCATTCCGCAAGCTGGTCACGGATGCCCTGACACCCCGCTGAGCGCGCGGGAAGGCTGTGCCAGCCCGGGCCTTCGCTTGGCTTTCGGCCCATGCGCCCGGTCAGACCGGACCGTGGCCTGTCCTGCCGCGGCGGGCCTGAATCTGGATGCGGCCTGCAGCAACTGAAAGCGGATGTCCTCCTCGACGTCCTCGCGGTAGGATTGCGGGGCTGCGGATGCCATGCGCCGCACGAGCGGAGCGAAGCGTCGCAGGATCAGCTGCAACGCCGCCTCGTCGCCGCGCCCTGCGGCCAGGACCGCGTTCGCCGGCCCGGGACCGACGTCTGGCCAGCTACTCATGGTTTTCCTTCCCGTCGGCGAGGAGTTCGCGCAGGTGTCCGAGGGCCTGGCGCCTCAGCTGGCTGACCCTGGCCTGCGACAGGTGGACGGCCGCCGCGATGCGACGTTGCGGCCAGTCCGCGACGATGCTGAGGAAGAGGATTTGGCGCTCCGCGAGAGGCAGCATCCGGAAGGCCAGGCGCAGGTCCATGACCATGTCCTGATCTTCGGTGGCGAGTGCGGCGAAGTCCGGCTCCGGGGCGTCGCTGTCCGCTGAGGCTCGCAAAAGCTCGCGCGCGTAGCGGTTGTAGTCCACGGCGGCGCGACGTCCGGCGCGACGGATGGTCACCTCGATCCAGCGCAAGGCAGCGAGGTCTGGCTGCCTCATGCCGAGGGCCCCTTTCGTCCTCGGACCTGAAGACGGTCGACCACTCCGTGCACGCCCGCCAGCGCCGCCGCCGCGACCACGAAGCCGTTGAGAGTCAGAAGGACGGCGCTTTGCGCGGTCACGCTTGTCTGCAGCCAGCCGCCGGACCAGACGACGAGTTGGGAGATGACGAGGATGACCGGCGCCCTGGGCAGCGTCGCTCTCAGTTGGTGGAGGACGAAGTAGACCGCAGAGGTCACCGTGGAGGCACCGGCGAGCGTGAGCAGGTCATGAGCTTGAAACATGGCGCATCCCCTTCCGCTTCCTGCGTGCCGGTCCGCGCCAGGACGGGAAAGGGCGGGCGCCGAGGTCCCGCCATGAGAACGTACTTTCCGTAGCCCTGGTGGCCAGGCTGTCTTGTCCCGCCTGGCGGGACGTAGACCCTATAGCTTTGCGTCCCCGGCTTTCGCCGGGTTTGCCGTGAGCAGGGTGGACAATCGGGTTGCGAACGCCGCCGCCCGGTGGGCCGCACCTCCTTCTACCTAACAAGAAGCGCGGTGGGCTGAAAGTGATCAGTGCCAGGAAAATTAGCCTGCAAGCTCAGGCTAGCACCCGTGGTCCGGGGTGCATATCGGCCGTACCCACAGGTTGGTTACAGAGCGGCCAGCTCAGGTTTCCGCCCTGCTCGCGGCCAGCGAGGCGCGCCAGGCTTCGGCCAGGCGAGTGCCGGTCGCCTGGCCGCGTTTGCCCAAGCAGCGTGTTCCTCAGCCGGACCGCGACGTCCGCCTCGCTGCGCCGGTCGCCAACCGCCGCCGGATGAGGGACACGTACCGCTTTGCGGGCAGGGGCGTAACCGGTTTGTACCTTGCGACGGGAAAGCCGTGCGACGCGTCGCAAGCGGTCGGGGCCGAGGGTGACGAGCCCACCCGAGGAGGCGACGCCCGCCCGAGGCGCTCCCGTCTTTGGTCCGGCCAGTGGCACGACGTGCGGCACATTGGTACACTAGCTTGGGCAAGGCGGCCGGAAGGTCCGCCCGCTGACTTTTCTGGCTCCGGCATAGGAGGATCTTCACTGAACCTGCAGGGTTTCGCATCCGCAGATGCGCAGGAGCGCCGCGCGGACATCCGTAACATCGCCATCATCGCACACGTCGACCACGGCAAGACGACGCTGGTCGACGCCATGCTGCGCCAGAGCGGCGTCTTCCGTGAGAATCAGCAGGTGTCCGATCGCGTGATGGACCGCAACGAGCTTGAGCGCGAGCGCGGCATCACGATCCTGGCGAAGAACACCGCCGTCGTCTACCGCGAGCACACGATCAACATCGTCGACACGCCAGGTCACGCGGACTTCAGCGGCGAGGTGGAGCGCATTCTCAGCATGGTCGACGGCGCGCTGCTCGTCGTCGATGCCGCCGAAGGACCGATGCCCCAGACGCGCTATGTCTTGCGCAAGGCCCTGGAGCAGCATCTGCGTCCCATCGTGTTCATCAACAAGGTGGATCGCCCCGAGGCGGATCCCGCCGCGGCCCTGGATGGCGTGATCGACCTCTTCATTGCCCTTGGCGCCGGAGAGGACCAGCTCGAGTTTCCGGTCGTCTACGGCTCCGGTCGCGCCGGTTTCGCGTCGCTGGACGCCTCCCGGCATGGCGAGGACCTGCGGCCGCTGTTCGAGACCGTTCTTGAGGCGGTGCCGGGCCCGACTTCGCTCGCGGGGCCCCTGCAGATGCTCGTCTCCTCGCTCGACTACGACGACTACCTTGGCCGCATCGCGCTCGGCCGCATCCATCGCGGCGAGCTGCAGCTTGGGCAGACGGTCACGGTGCTGCACCGCGACGACACGCAGTCCCAGGGCAAGATCGCGAAGCTCTATGTCTTCCGCGGTCTCGAACGCGTCGCCGTCGAGCGCGCCGAGGCCGGCCAGATCGTGGCGCTCAGTGGCCTCGCGAACGTCTTCGTCGGCGAGACGATCGCCGATCCCTTGGAGCCGGAGGCTCTCCCGAGGCTCGTCGTGGACGAGCCGACCCTGACCATGACCTTCCGCGTCAACGATTCGCCCTTCTCCGGCCGCGAGGGGCGCTACGTCACCTCGCGCCACCTGCGCGACCGCCTGTGGCGCGAGCTGGAGCGCAACGTCGCGCTGCGCGTGGAGGAGACGGATTCGCCGGACGCCTTCGTCGTCGCCGGCCGCGGCGAGCTCCACCTCTCGATCCTGATCGAGACGATGCGGCGCGAGGGGTATGAACTTGCGGTCTCGCGCCCTGAGGTTATCCTGCGGGGATCGGGCGATGGCGTGGAGGAGCCCTACGAAGAGCTTGTCGTCGACGTCCCGGAGGGCCACGTCGGCGCCGTGATGGAGGGCGTCGGCCGGCGTCGCGGCGAGCTCCTCGACATGACCGCGACGGCGGGCGAGGGGCGACGGCTCACCTTCCGCATCCCGTCACGCGGCCTGATCGGTTACCGCGGCGAGTTCCTGACATCCACCAAGGGATATGGCACGATGCACCACGTGCTGCTCGGCTATGGCCCGGCGGGGTCACCGCCGCCCAGGCGGAGCAGGGGGAGCCTTGTGGCGTCGGAAACGGGCGACGCGACGTCCTACGCCCTGGATCAACTCGGCGACCGTGGCACCTTCTTCATCACACCGCAGACTTCGGTCTACCGCGGCCAGGTGGTGGGGGAGCACACGCGCGAGAAGGACCTCGATCTCAACGTCTGCAAGCGCAAGCATGTGACGAACGTACGCAACGCCACGGCCGAGGAGGCCATCCGGCTGCAGGCGGCGAGGATCCTTAGCCTCGAGGATGCGCTCGAGTTCCTGGCGGACGACGAACTGCTCGAGGTGACGCCGCAGAGCCTGAGACTGCGCAAGGACGTGCTCGACGCCGAGGAGCGGCACAAGCTGGCCAAGGCGAGGCAGAAGGCCGCCGAGGCCCAGAGCTAGGCTCTTCCAATTACTGGGTTCATAGGCTACAATCCCTTGGCGGAGGGGTGGTAGCCTATGTTGTTTCTGGACGCGCTAGAAAGGTGCCTTGCACGCCTGGCGGCAAATGGCCGCGGCCGCCAGACGATCGCGGCCTACCGGGCGGACCTCATGCTCTACGGGCGGTTCGTCGCCAAGCGACTTCACCTGGCGCTCGACGACCTGCTGCTCGAGGACTGCGCCGCGCTCGGCATCGAAGTCTACCTCAAGGAACTGCGTGAGGTGCGCCGCAATGCTCCCGCCACCCTCGCACGGCGGCTGGCCTCGCTGCGGGCGCTCTACGCCGCCACCTGGCGGGAGGCCGGACTCGGGTCGGATCCGGCCTCCGGCGTGAGGTATCCCCTGGGTGCGCGCCGCAGCGTGCGGGCCCTGGACATCCAGAGCGCGCGGTCGCTGGTGCGTGCCGCCACGCTGGACAGCCGAACGCCGCTCCGCGACGCCCTGATGCTGGTCCTGATGCTCGGCAACGGCCTCAGCCTTGCGGAACTTGTCCGCCTCGAGAGCCGCGACGTCGACGTGGTGCAGTGCCGCATCACGGTGCGGGGCCGGCGCGGCCGCCCGCGCAGCGTGCCCGTCTCGCACGCGACCGCGCAGCTGCTGACCTGGCATCTTGCAAGCCAGGGCGCCGGGCCGCTCTGGTGCAACCGGCGCGGCGAGCGCCTCTCGCCGCGTGGCGTGCAGTACGTCTGCCAGCGGGCATCGCAGCGAGCCCGGGTCGGGGGCCGGGTGTCGGCGCAGGCCCTCAGGGCCACGGCCAGGCGCCTGATGCGCCGGGCGGGAGCGACCCCCGGCACTTTGCGGGCCCTGCTCGGCGTCGACAGCGCCGTTTGAGGGGCAAAAGAGGGACAGGTGCCGCCAGCCGCGGCGACCTGTCCCTCGTCGTCGGAAGCCGCTTTGCCTCAGGCGTCCCGCGGCAGGCGGATCGTCGCCGTGGTGCCTGCCCCCGACGCCGACCGCAGGACCAGTTCGGCGTCGAGCGACTCCGCGAGCGCCTTGGCGATCGGCAGGCCGAGGCCGGTGCCGCGCTTGCCTTTGCCGTGCCGTCCCCGGAAAAAGCGTTCGGTGACGAACGGCAGCTCGTCCTTGTCGATGCCGGGGCCGGAATCGCGCACGTACACCTCCACGCTGTCCGGCAGCAGCGACGCGCCCAGCGTGACGCGCCCGCCCGGCGGGGTGTAATGCAGGGCGTTCTCCAAGATCGCCCAGAAGGCGCGCGTCAGGATCTGCGTGTCCACCTGGACGGTCTGCGCGGAGGGCGCCAGGACGCGCACGTCGAGTTCGGGCGCCAGTGCCTGGGCATCCTCGCGCAGCCCCTCGAGCCACGGGCCGAGTTCGAGCGGCTGCGGCTCCGGCCGCCGCGTGCGCGCCGACTCCAGGGTCAGGAGGTCGTTCGTCAATCGCGTCATGCCGCCCAACGCCTGCTGCATGGCGCTGAGGGATTCCTGGCTCTCGGCTGGGCTGAGACCGCCCTCGGCCAGCAGCGCGGCATTGCCCTGTACGATCTGGAGCGGCGTGCGCAGCTGATGCGCGGCCTCGGCGAGCAGCATCCGATCTCGTTGGCGCTGCTGGTCGAGATCGGAAATGAGGTCGTTCAGCACGCGGCCGAGACGGCCGATCTCGTCCTGAGGGTCGGAGAGTTCGGGCAGGCGCGCGTCGGCCGGAGCTCGCCGCAGATCCATGGCGGCCTGCGTCAGGGACTGCACGGGCTTGAGCATGCGGCGCGCCGCGACATAGCCGAAGGCGCCGCCGCCCACGGCGGCCGCGAGGCCGATCGTCGCCACGCCCAGGATCAGGTCCTCGATCAGGGCAAGCGCCGGCGCCAGGGGATAGTCGAGCACCACCGAGAGATTCTGGCGCGTCACCTGCACGCGGACATAAGGAAACGGCCCCGCGAGCGACGTGCCGCTGTGCGAGCCGGTGGGCACGCGGGAGCCTGTGTTCGGGGACTGCAGCACCACCTGGCCGTTGCGGTAGATCCAGACCTGCGGATCCGTGCGCAGGCGGTCGTCGAAGACGGTCGTCTGGGTCGCGCCGGTCGGTCCGCCAGGACCCAGCGTGTCGAGTACGAAATGCGCCGTGCTGGACGCGGAGGCGACCACGCTCGTGTACTGGTGGACGGCGGTGAAGATCGACACGAGCAGCGTCGCGCCGATCACCATGCCGGTGGTGGCGAGGCCCGCCTGGGTCGCCAGGCGCCGACTCAGGCTGCCCAGCCGCTGCTCACGGTATGCGGTCTCGGGCGCGGCCTCGGTGCTCACTCGGCTTGGGCTTCGGACGCGCCTTGGCTGTCCTGGGCGCGCAGCCTGTATCCGACGCCGCGCACCGTCTCGATCAGCTTGGGCGCGCCGACCGCGGTGAGCTTCTGGCGCAGGTAGCCGATGTAGACATCGACGATGTTGCTCTGCCCGCCGTAATGGAAGCCCCAGACGCGCTCGAGCAGCATGTCGCGCGTCAGGACGGTCTCCTGGTTGAGCGCAAGGCAGCGCAGCAGCTCGAACTCCCGGCGCGTCAGGTTGAGCGGCTGACCCTGGAAGCTGACCTCCCAGCGCAGGGTGTCGACATGCAGCTCTCCGACGTCCAGGACCGCCTGCGCGCGCTCATGCTCACCCTGTTGGTTCGTGCGCCGCAGCAGGGCTCTCAGCCTGGCCACCAGCTCGGCCGGCGCGAACGGCTTTACGAGGTAGTCGTCGGCCCCTGCGTCCAGGCCTTCGACACGCTCGGGCAGGCTGCCGCGCGCGGTGAGCATCAGAATGGGGATATCGGAGAGGGCGCGCAGGGCCCTGCATACCTCAAGGCCGTCGATGTCCGGCAGGGTGAGGTCGAGGATGACGGCGTCATATGATCCCTGCGCCGCCTCAGCCAGGCCGGCGCGGCCGGTTTCCTTCTGGTCGACCGTGAAGCCGGCGTGGCGCAACTCGATGCCGACGAGCCGTGATACGGCCGGGTCGTCCTCGATCAGGAGAAGATGCGGCTCTGCCTGCGTCATGTGTTCGTCACTCCCGTAGGCTGCCGAATGGAGGGCCGCCGGAGGTACGGTTCGCGGCCGACGGCCGCACTCCCTGCGTCAGAGAGGCAGGCGTTCGCGGCAGACAAGGGGAATACCACCAATATGACATCGAACGACTGGACCCGCATGCGACGCGGGCGCTGGACAACCGTCGGACTCATCGTCGTCGCCGCCGTCGTGCTGCTCGTCGTAAGGCTCAATCAGCACCAGACCATTTCCCGAGCCTGGAGCCTCTACTCGGTCGGCTACGTCCTCAAGGTCAGCCAGACACAGGAGCTGCAGCAGACGGCGCAGTGGCTGCGCCTGCCTGCGCATGTCGCCGGACTGCCGTACGGCGGTGCCGTGGTGCACCCCGAGGGCGCGCGCGGCATCGCGTTCGTCGAGCTGCTCTACGGCCGCATGCCGGACGCCTTCGTCGACGTTTCGGAGTCGCAGCAGCCGCTGTCGCTGGGCAGCGCGGGCCGGCAGGCGCAGATCGGCGGCGTCAAGGCCGCGGTCGGCACGATCGCGCTGCGCGGCGTGCGCCGAGACTTCGCGCTCTTCCGGCATGGCGGCCTCTACTATCTCGTCGTCACGCCGAAGGGATCGCCAACCCTGGACAGCGCCGTCACGCAGCTGGCTCTCTGAGTCCCGGCTCAGCCACGCCTCATCCGCATCGCTCCCGGCCGGCGGAGCGGGGCACGGGGTCTTGCGCCCAGGGGTCGGACGCCGAACGCACCTAGGCCCGCAATTTGGCACCATCGGCCATTGGCAGCGAGTGGCTACGACACGTAGACTGCCGTCGGATCCCTGGCATCCGCCTGTGCGGGGGGACGACCTTGCAGCTGAAGACGTGGCTCGCAGCCTTGCTGGTGATCGCGGCTACCCTGTCGGCCCTGCCGGAGTTCCGGCACGCCGTGGACCTTGTACCGCTGCCGCAGGCGAGGCAGGACCTCATCAGCACGGCCGAGCAGGTGGCAAGCGTCCATCCCGCCTTCGTGGACAGCGCCGACGGCGCGGCGCGCCAGCGCAGCTATCTGCGGTATGCGGAGGGCCTTGCGGCCGGGTTGCGGGAACCTCTGACCTACAGCGGGCTGCTCGCGGACGAAGACCGCGTGCTCAATTACGTCAAGGACCCGCACACGCTGCTTGCGCAGAACTGGAGCCCGCTCGCCGATCCAGAGCTGCTTCCAGTGGGCTTCTTCTGGGCGAAGGGCGGCCTCGTCGTCTACCGCGTGCGCGGCACGCCCGCAGGCATCGAGACGGGTGATCGCGTGCTCGCTATCGGCGGCATTCCGACCGCGCTTGTACTGGTACGGATGCGGCGGTTCTTTAGCGGCAACGTCCCGTGGCTGCACACACTGGCCGGGTACTACCTGCCACTCGGCAACACGCTCACCTGGCTCGGCGTCGTCAGCCACGGCGACGTGGCTCTCCGGCTGGAGCGACCGTCGGGCCAGCGTTACAGGATCGCGGCAGCCCTGGTGCCGCTGAGTCTCGCGAGCTACGACGCCTACGAGCTGGGGCGCGGAAGCTTCCTTGAGCGCTTTATCGCTCCGCCTGGCCTCGCGGCGCGCCTTAGGAACTCGATCTACGCATGGCAGGTCACACCGGACTACGGCATCTTCTGGCTCACCGCGTGCCAGGACAGCCCAGGCTTCGAGCGGGCGGTCCAAGCGTTCTTCCAGGCGGTCAGGCGGGCGGGCGTGAGCAATGTCGTGATCGACCTGCAGGAGAACATGGGCGGCGACGCGGCCGTCGCGTTCGCGTTCCTCGCGCACATGCCGCTGAAGTCCGGCAATGGCCTCGGCATCTCGCCAGCTCCCGGCGGCGTGTTCCCGGGGCACGTCTATGTCCTCGTCAACGGCGCGACGATGAGCTCGGGTGTCGAGGCGGCCGAATTCCTCACCGAGGAGGGCGATGGCATCCTGGTCGGAAGCCCGGCTGGGCTCGCGAGCGGCGCCTGGGGCGAAGTGCAGGGGTACCAGACGCCGGACGGCAGCATGAATTACCAGGTGTCGACGATGTTCATCGACGCGGTCAACCATCGGATCACGCCCGCCTTGATGCCCAGCATCGAGTTGCCCCTGACGGCGCAGGATGTCGCGCGCGGCGTGAACCCCGTGACGAAGTGGCTCGCGCGTCTTCCTTCGCCCGTCAGCCCCTGCACCTGACATAGACGCTAGGACGCCCGTGCGGCGTGCGAGAAAGTCTAAGACCTGACGGTGCAGGCCCGGTTCACGGGAAGGGGGTTGCCGATGCGATCCAGGACAGTCTTTGCGGCTCTCGTGCTGCTGGCCGTGTCCATCTGGGCCGTGCCGCGGCTCTCTGCCGCCGAGCGGCTCGTTCCGCTGCCCGCGGCGCGCCGCGACCTCGTCTCCACCGCCGAGCACGTGGTGGTGACCCAGCCCGAGTTCACCGGCAGCCTCGGCAACCTTGCGCGGCGCCCAGGCTACCTTGCCTATGCGCAACGCCTCGCGGCTCGGCTTCGCGAGCCGCTGACCCGGGTGGATCTTGCCGAGGCGGAGGATCTCGTCCTGAGCCGCCTGCACGATCCGCACACGAGCCTCGAGGGGACATGGAATCCCCTCTCGAGCCCGGACCTGCTGCCGGTCGGCTTCTACTGGGCCCAGGGCGGACTCGTGGCGTACCGCGTCCAGGGCAGCCCTGCCGCGCTGCGCACCGGGGACCGCGTCCTGGCGCTCGGCGGTGTGCCCGCGCAGGCCATTCTGCGGCGGGCCCAGCGGTTCTTCTCTGGCAATGTGCCCTGGCTGAAGACGCTCACCGGGCAGGACCTGCCATTTGGCAACACGCTGCGCTGGCTCGGGCTGGTCCATGGCGATGCCGTGCAGGTGGAACTCGCGCGGCCGTCAGGCGAGCGTTACGATCTCACGGTGCGCCTGGTGCCGCAGAGCCTGGCGGCGGATCGCTCCTACACGCTCGGACGCGACGCGTTCTTGTCCCGCTATCTGGCGCCCTCCGGCATGGCGGAACCCGTAGGGCGGTCTTTCTACGCCTGGCGCCTGACGCCGGACTACGGCGTCTTCTGGATCACTTCAAGCTCCGATACGACCGGGTACCAGGCCGCGGTCGACGCCTTCTTCCGTGCGGTGCGGACGGCCGGTGTCTATTACGCCGTGATCGACCTCGGGGAAAATCCGGGCGGATATGCCTCGGTCGCGTATCCGCTCCTAGAGCATCTGCCGCTGCGTCCCGCCTACGCCGCCGCCCTCCCGGGTGACGTCAGGGACCAGAACCCGGCCGAGGTCTTTCACGGCAAGGTCTACGTACTCGTGGACGGCAGCACGATGAGCGCGGCCGTTTTCAGCGCCGAGATGCTGAGCGAGATGAGCGACGCCGTGCTGATCGGAGAGCCGGCGGGCATGGCGAGCGGAGCGCTGGTCGGAGCAAAAAACTTCAAGACGCCGGACGGGATCTTCGGGTACCACGTCTCGACGGTCTACGCGACGCCCGTGAACGGCGTCGTGACGGCCGCACTCGAGCCGAGCGCGGCGCTGCCGCTCACCGTGCGCGACATCCAGCAGGGCATCGATCCGGTCGCCCGGTGGCTTTCGCATCTCGCGACGCCGCGCGTCAAGACCTGACGACGCAAGTGACGCCGCCCGTGGGGCGGCAGCGCTAATTTTGGCCGAGACTGCGCCTGGCGAAATAGGCGGCGCCGATCAGGGGCGCCGGCCCGCCCAGCTGCGCAGGCAGGATGGGCAGCGGCAGGTTTGCGGACCACGCGCGCTGGCGCAGGCTCTGGAGCAGCGCAGGCTGCAGGAGATCGAGGCTCTGGGCGAGCGATCCGCCTGCGATCACCGCATGGGGGTTCGCCACCTGGGCCACGACGGCGCAGGCGACGCCGAGTGCGCGTCCGGCCCGGCGATAGACCGCAAGCGCCCCGGCTTCCCCGGCACGGGCCCGCTCCGCGATCTCCTTCGCGCTGATCTTCACTCCCGTGCGGCTCTCGTAGGCGCGTTCGATGGCGCGTCCAGCGGCGATCGCCTCGACGCAGCCGCGGCGGCCGCAGCCACAGACGGGTCCGCGCGGCTCGACCTGGAAGTGACCGACTTCGCCTGCGGCGCCGTCGGCACCGAGCACGGGCTGGCCATCCAGGATCAGGCCGCCGCCGATGCCGGTGCCGAGCGTGATGTAGAAAAAGGACTGCAGGCCACGGCCGGCACCTGCGGCGTACTCGCCGAGGCCGCCCATCAGTGCGTCGCGCTGCGCGAAAAGCGGCAGGTCCAGGCCCAGCATCGCGGCGTAGTCCTGGATGCGCTGCCCGACCCAGCCCTTCGGCAGGTTCGGGGCATGGAGCAGCGAGTCGTGCGCGATCGGGCCGGGCAGGGAGAGACCAACGACGCCGGGCGTGGCGCTCGCGTCCTTGGCCATCGCCTTCAGCCGCTGCCCGACGGCCCGCAGCTGCTGCTCCGGCGGCTCCTGCGCGGTCTCCATCCGGTCGCTGGCGACGATGCGGTTTCTGTCGATCAAGGCGTAGGCGATCTTGGTGCCTCCCACGTCGATGGCGAACTCCATGCCTGCGCCTGGCCAATGTCTCTGCCGCCGCGCCTGCGGCCAAGCAGAGTACGCCCTCCCCGGGCCAGGCTTCGCTCCTTTCGGCTTGGACTCTCCCGCAAGGGAGGGGGATGGGGAGGAACGCCTGATGCCGCCCCGCGCCGCAGAGGGTCCGGGACTCCGTCAGCCCTTCGCGTCCCGCGTGTCCATCCCTGCCGCTATACCATCTCCTCCGCGAGGAGATGCTAGTTGCGGAGGGATGCGGCATGAATGAGGTCACGGTGCGCTGCACGGTGGAGAACTGCCACTACTGGGGGCGCGGCAGCGTCTGCGACGCGCGCGAGATCCTCGTGACGAGCGATCAGGTCGCGGCGAAGTATCCGTCCCACGTCGACACCCAGCAGCTTTCGACGATTCTTGAGGAGGTCGGCGAGACGCCGGCCGGGACAAGCGAGGAGACGTGCTGCAAGACCTTCCGGCCCAGGGCCTAGCGGACGGCAGTCCGGCTTGCGCGGCTCTTCACGGCAGCTCCGCCATGCGGCGGGGCTGTCGCTGCGTCCACCAGTCTGCGCAGGATGCCTGCCAGCAGCTCCTGCTCCGCCAGGAATGCGTCGTGGCCCATGTCGGTCTCCAGGCGGTGCAGGCTGCCAGGCACGCCCTGCAGGCGAAGTCTGGCGTTCAGCGACTCGACGGCGGCTTCGGGAAAGAGCCAGTCGTGCTGGATGGAGACGAGGTCGACGCGGGTGCCGGCCCGGACCTCTAGGTCCCAGGCGAAGCGTTCCATCGCGCGGCTGAGCACGAGGTAGCTCCAGGCGGAGAAGCGCTCGGCCAGGCGGTCGCCGTGGTGGTCGAGATAGCTCTCGACGGCGAAGTGGCGGCTGCCCCGCGGTGCGGGGCTGCGTCCGAAGCGGACCTCGAAGTGCGGGTCGGAGCGGTAGGTGGTCATGGCGATGGCGCGCGCGGCGCGCAGGGCTCCCGCAGGGTCGCCGTGCGCAAGACCCAGTTCCAGCGCGACATGCTGCGCATGGCAGAGCGCCACCTGCAAGGTTGGCAGACGATCGGCGGCCCCGATCGCAGCGGCGTGGCGGACCGGGATCTTCTGCTGTCCGGCCCAGACGAGGGCCTGCAGGCCGCCAAGCGATCCGCCGATCACGAGCTTGAGAGTTGTCACGCCAAGCGCGGCCAGCAGGCGCACCTGCGCCGCGACCATGTCCTCCACCGAGATCTCGGGGAATGGCTGGCCGCCAGGCAGGCAACCCCCGGTGTCCGGGCCCGTGCTGCCGTAGCAGCTGCCGATGACGTTGCTTGCGACGATGAAGCTTCGGCTGCTGTCGAGGACCTTCCCAGGCCCGACGACCTCGCGCCACCAGCCCGGCTGGCCGTCGACGTCCGCCGGCCGCTGGTCACCCGTGAGGGCATGACAGATCAGGATCGCCTCGCGCGAGGGCGCACCCCACGTCTCGAAGGCGATTTCCGCCGCCTTGAGCGACCCGCCGCCCGAAAGCGGCAGGTCGCCGATTGCGATCCGGGGCATCAGGCCTGGCTCGCCGCGAGGGCCGCCTGGAGATCCTCAATGAGGTCCTCGGGGTCCTCGAGGCCGATCGAGAGCCGCACGAGGTCGTCGGGGACGCCGGCCTGGCGGCGCTCCTCGCTCGTGAGCTGCTGGTGGGTCGTGGTCGCCGGGTGGATGACGAGCGAGCGGGTGTCGCCGACGTTGGCGACATGGCTGAACAGCGACAGCGCGTCGATGAAGCGAGGGCCTGCCTCGACGCCGCCCTTGAGGCCGAAGGTGAGGATGCCCGAGTAGCCGCCGGCCAGATAACGCTTGGCCAGATCGTGCGACGGGTGGCTTTGCAGCCCCGGGTAGGTCACCCAAGCCACCTGCGGCTGTGCCTCGAGCCACTCGGCGATCGCGAGGGTGGTCGCCGAGATGCGCTCCATGCGCAGCCCGAGCGTCTCGACGCCCAGCAGCAGGAGGTGCGCGTCCGACGGGCTGAGGCAGGAACCGAGGTCGCGCAGAAGCTGCACGCGCGCCTTGACGATGTAGGCGAGGCCGCCGAACGCGTCCACGTAGCGTACCCCGTGGTAGCTCGGGTCCGGCTCCGTGAACTCTGGGAACCTGCCCTGGGTCCAGTCGAAGCGACCGCCGTCCACGATCACGCCCGCGATGACCTGCCCGTGGCCGCCGATGAACTTCGTCGCGGAGTGGATGATGATGTCCGCGCCATGCTCGAACGGGCGGCAGAGGTAGGGGGTGGCGAACGTGTTGTCCACCACGAGCGGTACACCGTGGCGGTGACTGAGGTCGGCGATCGCCGAGATGTCGGCGACGTCGAGCCGCGGATTGCCGATCGTCTCCACGTAGACGGCCCGGGTGCTCTCGTCGATCTCCCGCTCGAGCGCCTGGGGCGAGCCGTCCGCCGCCAGCCGGACCTGGATGCCGAGACGCTGGAACGTGCTGCGCAGGAGGTTGTGCGTACCGCCGTAGAGGTTCGGCGCCGCCACGATGCTGTCGCCGGCCCTGGCCAGATTCAAAAGGGCCAGCGTGATCGCCGACTGGCCGGACGAGGTCGCCAGCGCACCGACGCCGCCCTCGAGTGCCGCGATGCGCTCCTCGAACACCGCGGTCGTCGGGTTCATGATGCGGGTGTAGATGTTGCCCGGCTCCTCGAGGGCGAAGAGGCGCGCCGCGTGGGCCGCATCGCGGAAGGCGTACGCCGTGGTGCGATAGACGGGCACGGACAGGGCACCGGTCACCGGGTCCGGCTTCTGGCCGGCATGGAGCGCCAGGGTCGAGAATCTCTGTGTCAACGGTCCGTCTCCTTTCGGTGCCGGCGAAACAAAAAACGCGCCCGAGGGCGCATGCTGTTCGCGGACCCTCTTATCTCTCAATCCGGCGGACCGGATTGCAGGAATTGGCACCGACGGCGCTGCGCGCCCGGTTGCCGGGTTTCATCGGGCCAGTCCCTCCACCTCTCGCGATAACAGGTGAGATATTGAGTTGTTCGGGCTGCCGCGGCCTGCCTCCCCTTCCACGAGATTGACGCCATTATGCAGGGGTAGCCCCGGCGCGTCAAGTCGCTTTGCGGCAACGGCGCACCTCTTGCCGCCCGGCAGGGGATCAGGCCCCGCCCCGCGAAGGCTCGCCCCAACAACCACGCTCCATGGAGGCTTTCAGCGGATGTACCACGAAAAGACGGGCCCCCTGACGTCGGAAGACGTCCTGCAGGAGCTCTCAGGCCTTCTCGAAGGCGAGCCGGACGGCATCGCGACCCTGGCGAACGCGTCCTCGCTCCTCTTCTTGCACCTTTCGGACATCAATTGGCTCGGCTTCTACCTGCTGCGCGACGGCGAACTGGTGCTGGGCCCGTTCCAGGGCAAGCCGGCCTGCACGCGCATCGCGGTCGGGCGCGGCGTCTGCGGCAGATCCTTCGCGCGCGCCGAGACGCTCATGGTGGAGGACGTGGCGCAGTTTCCCGGCCACATCGCCTGCGACCCGGCGTCGCGCTCGGAACTGGTCGTCCCGCTGGCGGCGGGCGGCAGGCTGATCGGCGTCCTCGACTGCGACGCGCCCGAGGTCGGGCGCTTCGGCGACGCCGAGCGCGATCTCCTGGAGCGGGCCGCTCGGATCATCGGCGGCCAGCTGACGCGGGCAGGCGCAAAGGTCTGATGGCGGGGGAATTCGTACACCTGCATCTGCACTCCGAGATGAGCCTGCTCGACGGCATGAGCCGCATCTCGGAGATCCCGGGCCGCATCCGCGAGCTCGGCATGGACGCCTGCGCGCTGACCGACCACGGCGTCCTGTACGGGCTGATCGACTTCGATGCCGCCTGCCGCGCGCAGGACGTGCGCCCCATCCTGGGCGTCGAGGCGTATATGGCTCCGGGCAGCCGCCTTGACCAGGGCGGCCAGGTCGGCGAGCGCAGCAACTACCACATGCTGCTGCTCGCGATGAACGATGTGGGCTGGCACAACCTCGTGCGCCTGATGAGCATCGCGTCGCTCGAGGGATTCTACCGGCGCCCGCGCATCGACAAGGAGGTGCTGCGGGAGCTGAACCAGGGCCTGATCGGCTCCACTGGCTGCCTGCAGGGCGAGGTGCCCAGCCTCCTGCGCCTCGGGCGGACCGAGGAGGCCCGCAGGGCGCTCTCGCAGTATGTCGAGATCTTCGGCCGCGACCGCTTCCTCGTGGAGATCTGGGACCACGACATGCCGGAACAGCGGCCCGTGGTGCGACAGCTCGTGGCGCTCGCCAAGGAGTTCGGGCTCAAGGTCGTCGCGACGCAGGACGCCCACTACCTCAGGCGCGAAGACGCCGAGGCGCACGACGTGCTGCTGGCGATCCAGACCGGCAAGAACCTGGACGACCCCGGGCGCCTGCGCTATCCGAACGACGAGTTCTACGTCAAGTCGCCGGCCGAGATGGCGGCGCTGTTCCACGAGCTGCCCGAGGCGCTCAGCAACACGCTCTGGGTCCGCGACGCCTGCGACGTGAAGCTCGGCGAGGGCAAGATCCTCCTACCGCGCTACGAGCTGCCGGGCGGCGAGGATCCTGACCACTACCTGCGGCAGCTCTGCCTGGAGCGCCTGCCGCGGCGCTACCCGAACCCCTCCGCCGAGGTGCAGGAGCGCCTGCGCTACGAGCTCGACGTGATCGCCCGCATGGGCTACCAGAGCTACTTCCTGATTGTCGCGGACTTCGTGGACTTCGCCCGCGGGGCCGGGATCGCCGTCGGGCCCGGCCGCGGGTCGGCCGCGGGATCGCTTGTCGCCTACGTGCTCGGCATCACCGACGTCGACCCGCTGCGCTACCATCTGCTGTTCGAGCGCTTTTTGAACCCCGAGCGGGTCACGATGCCGGACATGGACATCGACTTCGACTACCGTCGGCGCCACGAGGTGATCGCGTACGTCCAGCGGCGCTACGGGCAGGACCACGTGGCGCAGATCATCACGTTCGGCACGATGGCGGCCCGCGCCGCCATCCGCGACGTCGGCCGCGTGCTGCAATGGCCGTACGCCGACGTGGACCGCCTCGCGAAGCTCGTGCCCTCCGAGATCGGCATCACGCTCGACCGCGCCCTCGACGGATCGGAACTCGGCGCCGTCTACCGCAGCGACGAGCGGGCGCGCAGCCTGCTCGATTTCGCCCGCCGGCTCGAAGGTCTGCCGCGCCACGCGTCGGTGCACGCGGCGGGGGTGGTGATCGCGCCACAGCCGGTGGCGGAGCTCGTGCCGCTGCAGAAGATGCCGGACGGCAGCGTCGTGACGCAGTTCCCGATGACGACGCTCGAGCACCTCGGGCTCCTGAAGATGGACTTTCTCGGCCTGCGCACCCTCACGGTGGTCGAGCAGGCCCGGCGTCTGGCGGCAGGCGCCGGGGAGGCGCCGCCGCCGCTCTCGGAGCTGCCGGACGACGATCCCCGGACATTCCGCATGCTGCAGGCCGGCGACACCTGGGGCGTCTTCCAGCTCGAGTCGAGCGGCATGCAGGACATGCTGCGCGACCTGCGCCCCTCGAACGTCGAAGACATCATCGCGGCCGTGAGCCTCTACCGTCCGGGACCCATGGAGAACATCCCGCTGTTTGTCGCCTCGAAGCACGGCGGCAAGCCGAACTACCTGCACCCGGACCTCGAGCCGATCCTGCGCGACACCTACGGCGTGATCGTCTACCAGGAGCAGGTCATGCAGGTGGCGGCCGTGATGGCCGGCTACACGCTCGGCCAGGCCGATCTGATGCGCCGCGCGATGGGCAAGAAGAAGCGCGAGCTCCTGGAGGCAGAGCAGGAGCACTTCGTCGCGGGCTGCTTGCGCAAAGGGTACACGCGGGAGCTCGGCGAGCAGCTCTTTGACCTCATCCTCCGCTTCGCGAACTACGGCTTCAACCGGGCCCACGGGGCCGCCTACGGCCTGCTGGCGTACGAGACCGCCTACCTCAAGGCGCACCACCCGGTCGCCTACGCCGCCGCGCTGCTGAGCTCTGTCGCGGACAATACCGACAAGGTGGCGGAATATCTCGAGGACGTGCGCCGGCGCGGCATCGCGGTGCTGGCGCCCGACGTGCGCAGCGCGGAAGCGGATTTCTGCGTCGAGCAGAGCGCGATCCGCTTCGGGCTGAGCGCCATCAAGGGGCTCGGCACGGCGACGGCGCAGGAGATCGTCGAAGCGCGCGGAAGCGGTCCCTACCGTGACTTCTTCGACTTCACCGGGCGTCTCGCCGGAAAGCTCAACCGGCGCACGCTCGAGGCCCTGGTGCAGGCCGGCGCCTGCGACGGCTTCGCGCCCAGCCGCGCGGCACTCTTTGCGGCGATCGACGATGCCCTGCGCTTCGATCGCAAGGGCCCCCAGGACCAGCTCGACCTCTTCGGCGCGGGGGAAGCCCCGAGACCCATCCTGCCGGACCTGCCGGACTGGCCGCCCGCGGAGCGCCTCAGGCGCGAGCGCGAGTCCCTCGGCTGCTACGTGACGGGGCACCCGCTCGAGCAGCACCGCGCGCTGGCGGAGAAGCGCGGCGCGGCGGAGCTGCGCGAGGCCATCGCGGCCGGAGGCGATGCGACGGTCGCGGCGGTCGTGGAGTCGGTGCGCGTCGTCACCACGCGCCGTGGCGACCGCATGGGCTTCGCGCGCATCATGGACGGTACCGGCGGCTGCGAGGCGGTCATCTTCCCGAAGCTGCTCGCGGCGGTGGAGACGGCGGCAGAGACCCTGGAACCGATGCTTCTGCGCGGCCGCATCGAGGCGGACGAGGCGGGGGCGCGCCTCGTGGCGCAGGAGGTGGAGCCGCTCAGGCGGCCGCCGGCCCTCTTCCTGCGCATCGCGGACGAGGGGGCCTGGCAGCAGGCCAGGCAGGAACTGGAGCGCCATCCCGGGAACTGCCCGGTCTACCGCTTCGCGCCAGGTGCGACGCGCGCGCGCCCGACGGGCATGTCGGTCGCCTCGCCGGAGCGGGTCCTGCCGGCGCTCGGATTCCTGGGCGAAGGCAGCGTCGTCGTCCGGCCTGGCGACTAGCATTTGCCGCCAATGGCCTCGATGGGTAGCATGGAGACAGCGGAACCGACAAGACAAGGAGGCCACCTCATTGGATGACGAGATGCGACTTGTGACGGAACTTTGCGAGGCACACGGGCCGTCTGGCTATGAAGAGCCGGTGCGGGTCGTCATGCGGCGCTGGCTCGAAGGCTGCGGCGATATCTCCCAGGACCGGCTCGGCTCCCTGATCGTGCGCAAGGCCGGCGACGAGTCCGGGCCCAAGATCATGCTGGCGGGTCACCTCGACGAGATCGGCATGATGGTATCGCGGATCGACGAGCATGGCTTCGTCTACTTCCAGACGATCGGCGGCTGGTGGGAGCAGGTGATGCTCGCGCAGCGCGTCGAGATCCGCACCGAACGCGGCATGGTGCACGGCGTCGTCGGCAGCAAGCCGCCGCACGTGCTCGACGCCGAGGAGCGCAAGAAGATCGTCGACCGCCGCAAGATGTTTATCGACGTCGGCGTCAAGAGCCGCGAGGAGGCCGAGGCGATCGGCATCGCGCCGGGCGACCCGATCACGCCGCTCTGCCCGACCGAGCGCCTGGGCAACCCGGACCTGGTGCTCGCGAAGGCATGGGACAACCGCTACGGCTGCGCCGTGGTGACGGAAGTGATGCGCGGCCTGAGGGGCGCCTCGCACCCGAACATCATCTACGGCGTCGCCACGGTGCAGGAGGAGGTCGGCCTGCGGGGCGCCCGCACCGCCGCCCAGACGATCGTGCCGGACGTCGCCTTCTCGCTGGACGTCGGCATCGCGGGCGACACGCCGGGCGTGGAACCCTACGAGGCCGAGGCCGCCCTGGGCAAGGGACCCGCCATCCTGCTCTACGACGGGTCGATGATTCCCAACCAGCCCTTGCGCAAGCTGGCGCTCGAGGTGGCGAAGAGCGAGGGCATACCGGTCCAGCAGGACATGGTGCGTGCCGGCGGCACGGACGCCGGCCAGATTCACCTGACCGGCAGCGGTGTGCCGAGCCTCGTCATCAGCGTGCCGACGCGCTATATCCACAGCGCTGCATCGGTCTTCAGCCTCGCGGACTACAAAAACGCCGTCCGCCTGGTGTCGGCCTTGGTGCAGCGCCTCGACCGCGAGACCGTCGCGGGCCTCGTGCGCTGAAGCCGTGATCCTGCTGCTGCTCGGCGACAGCGGCTTTGGCCGCGTCCAGCTGCGCCAGATCCGTGCGGCGATGGCGGAGGGGCAGATCGCCGAGCAGCGCATCCTGGTAGTAGGCGAGCGGGCGCCATCGCTGGCGGACGAGCCGGCTGCCCACGGTGTGCAGCTCCTGGCCGAGCCAGGCGACGCCTATCTCGCAAAGGCACTCGACGGACTGCCCGGCGACTGTCGTGTCATCCCGCCTCCGATCGGTCGGCACCTCTTCGCCCGGCTCCTCGCCGAGGGCAGCGGCGGACGGCTCGAGTCGCCGGCATCCAGCTTCTCGCTGCCCTTCGTGCGACGCCATGAGGACGTGCTCTATCTCTCTGCGGCGGCCTGGACCTGCCCGATCTCCTGCATGGCGCCGAAGGTCTGCCCGCGCATCGCCTTCGCGCGCACCTGGCACCTGCCGTCGCTCCTGCGCGGCTGGGCCAGGGAGCAGGGCATCCCCGCGATCGTGTTCGCGCCGCGCGGCCCGGCGAGCGGCCTCGAAAGCGTTGCGGCCGCGAGGCTGCAGGCGGCCAGACGCAGGGTCGGGCGCGGCGGAAGGTTCCTGGTGGCGACGGCGGCCCCGTGCCATGCCGCGGCAAGTCTCCTGCAGGTCGGGTGACCCCGGCCGGTCGACACACCGAGTATGTGAGGAGGCTCCTCAAACCGTGTGGATCGTCGTATACGTCACCGGACGCAAGGCCGAGGCCGAGCGCATCCGAAC
>JAJYSZ010000118.1 GCA_021793315.1 Bacillota bacterium
TGCGTCCTACTTGCTCCTGCTTCATCGACCTGGGCTATCGTTAAACCCAGTTCTGTAGCGTGTTTCAAGGATGTTGCCATCTTTTAGTACCTATCTCGTCCTACCTCGTCGGATGGCCTTCCAGTCCCTTAACACTTGAAGTTTCACTTGAAGTCCCTGTCTACGGGCCTCGCTCTCGAGCGTGGCCTTTCGTTATTCGCCGGGCTCTGCCTGAAGCGCTCCCGTCTGCCCGGAGGTGGATCATGAGCAACGTTCGTGCAACCAAAGACACTGATCCCCGAATCTCCGGCGGGTTTACTCAGATTCCGAACGCGCTCCTCCGATCCCCGGTTCTCTGCACGGAGGAGAAGTTGCTGTACGGCGTGATCTACTCGCATCTCTGGCAGCCTGACTCCATCGTAGTGACCCAGAAGCTGCTGGCCTACGAACTGGCGATCGGGGATCGGCAAGTCCGAAGATGGCTAACCCGATTGGAGGACCTTGGACTAGTTCGCGTGATCCAGCAGGGCGTCCAGAAGCCGAACATCTACGAGCTCCCGCCCATCCCACCAGAGGTCCTGGTATTCGATCCTCCAGACAGGTCAAAAACGTCCACTCAGGACGACAGGTCAAAAATGACCGCTCACACCAAAGCTGAAAGTGAGCGGTCAGAAATGTCCTCTAGGACAAAAACGCCCCACAGGTCGAAAGCGCCCGCCAAACACATAGGGCAGAACCATACAGTGCTGTTGTTTTCGGAAGACTCGCAGGTAGGTGGTGCTTCAGGCAGTTCTTCTGGGGAATGCGAAGTTAACGCCGCGCGCGAGCAAAAGATTAACACCGCGCGTGAGGAACGGCCTGCTCCAAGGCCACCCGAGAAGAACCCCGACATTCTGCCGCTGCTGAGCCGCCACGCAGAAGCCTATCGCAATACAGTAGGGGTAGCTTTCCCCGTGGCATGGGCGAAGGACGGCGCCATCGTCAAACGCCTGCTCAAGACCTACAGCCGTGCCGACATCGAGCTGTTGCAAGACGCATTTTTCGCGCAGAAGGCGGACAGCCAAGCTGCGCGTCGCGGCTACACGGTGTCTCAGTTCGCCTACGAGGCAGCGGCGCTGATGACCGCGATCAAGGTTCGAGAGTCTCTTACCGACGAGCAGAAGACGATTGTAAAGGCCCTATGCGATGAAGGCGTCATGCAAGAAGTGGCGGTCGCTTTGGCACACGACTACGACGCGCAGACTGTCCGGGCGCAGATCGAGGCGCACACCGGGAGGCGTGAGCGCTTTGAGAACCCGGCTGCCGCGCTCGTCAAGGCCATCCGCGAGGGATGGACGACGCCGCAGCCCGCGGAAGAGCCCAACTACTTCAAGCCGATCCGGCTGGCGTCACGCAAGGCGGAGGCTCCGCCACCGGAGATCCAGGCCCTGCTCGATAGCACACTCGAACAGCTCACCGGAAAGAAGACGGCGACATAGCCCAACTGGCTCCCAAGTGCAGAAGGCGCAAACAAAATATGTCCAGCTCCGGCGGATGGCCACAGCCGCACGTCACGCCCCTGAGGTCTTGAACTCTTATCGCGGCAGGGCGGATTACGACAGAGACATTGACATGATCACCTGGGAGTCCTGGCGGGCGCTTAAGGGGCACGAGTCCGTCGAGATCCACTGAGGAGGCGGTATACGTGCCGCTGTGGTTCATCTCGTGGCTTCGGGTACTGGACGCCGTCATAGGACTTGCCCTTTTGCTCTCGGCGGCCGTTCTGCAAAAGCGCGATCGGTCCACGGCGGGCAATTTTCTGGTTGCCGGTCTGATCATGCTCCTGCTGGGCGCGTCGAACCCGATCATTAGCATTTAGGAAGTGGTTTCCACGCTGGAGCGGCCGGAGCGCCTTCTTCTGTTTCACGGTGACTCTTTGCATACATCAGTCCTCTTCGAGCAGATCCAGGCTGCCGGCGTGAACCCGCTGCTACTCTTGCGAAAGAAACTCAGGCAGTGCCTGCCGCGGCACTGGCGGGCAGAACGCCAACGCCGCATCGAGGTCCTGGAGGACTGGTACACCATCGAGACGGTGTTCGGTTACCAAGAGGCGCAACCTCCGGATGAGGAAGTCCTGCGCCTCTTTCCTTGCCTTGCCGAGGAGGTGTCGCTGTGGCCGTGAGTGGGATTGACGCCGCTGCCGAGGGTGCAACCCTGGCGGCGATGATCGCGGACGAGGGGTTTCGCGCCGAGGTGCTCTGCGAGCCCGAGGATCTCTTCGGGCAGGCCGGGCACCTTGCCTTAAGGCGGGCGATCGGGGCGCTGGTCGAGCGCGGGGACGCGGTGGATGCCGTGATCGTCGCGAGAGAGGCGCAGGTTCTCGGGTTCCAACGGGCCGATGATCTCGTGCGCGGTCTGCCGGCCGCTTCAGGTAAATATCTCTCTCTGCTCGCGCAGGCAAGACTGCGGCGCAAGACGCAGGAGATCGGGCGTGCCCTGCTTTTATCTGAGGCGAACCCCGAGCAGGCCCTCGCCACTGCCGCTGAGTCCGCAGTTGCGGCCCTGTCCGGTGTCGGGCAGCGCGTCGTGAGCGTGAGCGAGGCGGGGGATGCGGCGTTCCGCATGGCTCGTGCGGGAGCTCCGAGGGTTCTTCGCACGGGCATCCGCACGCTCGACGAGACCTTGCGGCTCATCGGCCCTGGTGACTTAGTGGTGGTCGGTGCTCGGCCCTCTGTGGGCAAGACGGCCTATGCCGTGCAGGTTGCGCGGAGAACTGCGGCGAGCGGCACAGGCGCACTCTTCTGCTCGCTCGAGATGGACCCCAAAGCGATCTCCTTGCGCATGGTCGCGCAGGAAGCCAACCTGCCCTTTGTCGCGCTCGCAGGCAACGAACTGGATGCCAAAGGGTGGGAGCGAGCGGCAAGGGCGCTCAAGGTCGTTGGCAGCCTGCCGCTTTCCATCGGCGACGCGAGCGGGGCGACGCCCGCGAACATCCGGGCAGCCGCAATGCGCGCCAAGGCTAGGTTCGAGCGCGGCGGCGGCAGACTTGGCGTCGTGGTGGTCGACTACCTGCAGATCATGACCCCGACGCGCCCCGAGAGGACGCGCGACCGCGAGATCGCGCAGATCTCCGCGGCCTTAAAGGCAATGGCGAAGTCGATGGGCGTCGTGGTGATCGCGCTCTCGCAGCTCAACCGCTCACTTGAAAGCCGCCAGGACAAGCGGCCGACGCTCGCGGACTTGCGTGAGTCCGGCGCCATCGAGCAGGACGCCGACACGGTGATCTTGCTGCACCGGGCGCAGAAGCAGTCGAGCGGCGCCGAGATCTTTGTGGCCAAGCAGCGCAACGGCGAGACGGGCAGCGTGCGCGCAACCTGGCACGGGCCGACGATGGCTTTTGGGGAGATCGGCGACGCCTACGAAGACCCCTGGGGCGACGAAACGGTGCTCCAGTAGCGTTTCGGCCGAACACATACATGAATCGAGGTGGGAAAGGTGGCGTGGACCAAAGCTGAGATCCTCGCCGCGCTTCGCGCGGCCGGCGAGGAGACCGGCCGCTGGTGGACGATGACGGCATGGCGCGCGGCGCGCCTGCGCCCATACCCTGAGCAGGTCTTCGCCGTCTGCGGCTCCTGGTCGCAGGCGTGGGCAGAGGCCGGGTTCCCTCCACCGGGACGCTGGATGCACCAGGCGTCCCGGCGCTGGACGGACGCGGAAATCGCCGAGGCACTGCGCAGGGCCGCCGACGGGCGGCCCTTGTCGTCCACAGGATACAATCGCTGGCAGAGAAGCGGCGGCGAGGGGCCGTGCATCACGATCGTCCTGCGCCGGTTTGGTCCCTGGCGAACCGCTGCGGCGTCGGCGGGCGTTGCCACCACAAGGGACGTGCTTGATCGGTCGGAGGTCGTCGAGGCGCTGGCGATGCTCTGGCGAGAGATCGGGCGCAGACCGACGCGGCGCGACTGGGACGCCTGGAGCGACCGGCGGTGCAGCCTTCCCACCGTGCAGAAGCACCTTAGCCTTTCGATACCCGCCCTGGCCGCCGAGGCCCTGGCGGCACAACCCGATCTGCCACGTGCCAACCTGTCGTCAAAGGCGTTGCGCATGCTTCTAGCGGCACCCCGTGATGCCCTCGCAGAACGGGAGAGGGAGATCGCGGAGCGGGCTGAGCGCGGCGAGAGCCTACGGCAGATAGGCGAGGCCGTGGGGCTCTCCCACGAGCGGATCCGCCAGATCGCCATGCGCGGCGGGCGCAGACGCGGCCATCACAGGGGCCCGCATCCCAGACTCACGCGGGACGAGGCGCTCTCGCTGCTGCGCCAGCACTTCAAGGAGACCGGGCAGATCCCAACGCTCCAGCGTTGGATGACCATGTGCACGAGACCCTCGATGTCGGTGGTGCTGCGAGACTTCGGCACATGGCGGGCGGCGTGGGAGGCGGCGCTCGGGGCGGATCACCCCGCACTCGGCATGCTAAAGCCAAGAGGCCACCATGGCCGTACCGCGTGACGATGGCATGCCGCCGAACCTCCTCGCGCGGCGGCAACGGCTGATCGAGCGCCTCCTTGCAGCCTCCGACGGCAGCGGCGTCGCACCGAACAGCCGCGTGGAACGAACGCTAGCGAGGGAAGCATGGCTGCTGTTCGGCTCCTGGGCAAAGGCGTGCCACGCCGCCGGGCTCGTCACCCGCTATCGGTACGATCGGTACGGGAAGCAGGTGACGGATCTGGCGCCGAGGCAACCAGGCACCGTGCCACCACCGGCGGGCTGCGAGGACGCGGCGCGGCTCGCCGCCATGGCGGTGCAGTTCGCGACCAAGCACGGCATCGGCGGCCAGTGCAGCGGCGAGACGCTGCTCAGGATCATGCGGTTCATGCACCAGGAAGGCTACTGAGCGGCGGCCCACGGGTCGCCGCTCAGTAGTTTAAGGGGGGGGGTTGGATGCGCAGCGACACCACGTTGTCCCTCGCTCTCCTCATCGTGCTTGCGGCGAGTGCGCTCCTGGCGGCACCCAGCCATCATGCGAAGGCGCAAACGATCAAGTTGCGTCACATAGCCTTTCGGCGTGCTCCGGTGGTCGCGGAAGCGGTCGCGTACCCGATCCGCAAGATCACCGTGCTTGCGACGAGCTACTGCAACACGGGCTACACCTTCACAGGTGTCGTCGCGGGTCCAGGCAGCATCGCGGTCGACCCGCGTGTGATCCCGCTGGGCAGCTCGCTCTACGTGCCGGGGTACGGCTACGGCACCGCCGACGACACCGGCTCCGCGATCATTGGAAGACGGATCGACGTCTGGCTGCCGAGCTGCGCGGAGTCCATCGACTGGGGTGTGCAGACACTCACCGTCGACGTGCTTGGCCGAAAAACGATCCTGCTCGAAACCCGGAACCTGCTCTAAGTCGAAGGAATGCTTGCGTTGCGCAGCATGGCCGCACTGTTCGGGCTTCTTGCCCTGCTGTGTTCCAGCGCAGACTTCACCGCGCGAACGCCGCTAGCGCATTAGGAAGGAGGTGAGCGCATGGCGGTGGCGCGACAGCCATCAGTCGAGATCAACGCGGACGCCTGCGAGGCCGACTGCCTCTTGGATGTGCTGTTTCATCTGCCCGAGGCGACAGTGCGGACGCTTGGAGAGCGCATGCCGAGACCTGTACCGCCAAAACGACGACAGAACCTGCGGGACCTGTGCCAAGGGATCGTAAACCGGTGGGCGTATCCAGACGCGCGAAGATACCTGCAGGAATTCCTGTTCTCGGCGGGCAGGGAGTTCCGCAAACAAGTGCATTCGAGAGAGAAGATCGTCGAGCTGCTGGCCGCCGGCGTCGAGCCGACGGTCATTCTGCACTTCGCCCGGATCGAGGGGCTCAATCCGGCGAGCGTGCTGGCCCGGATGCCCGCGGCGTCGCGCAGGCGGTTCGTCAAGCGGCAGGAAGAGATTGAACGGCTCGTCGAGACGTTGCACGAACAACGGGAAGCCAAACGATCCGAGGGAGAACAAGCCGCCCAGAAGGCTGTCGCCAAGGCGACGGAACGGAGAACGCGAGATCTCAAGGAACAACTGGATGCGGTCACGCGAAAGCACGAGCGGGCACAGCAAGCGGTCTCGAACGTGGCCGCGAACATGCAAGAGAGGATCGCGGCGCTTGAAGGCGAGGTCGAAACACAGAAGAACCGGGTCGAGGCACTCCAGGCGGAAAATGACAGGCTGCGCGGCAGGATCGAGGCGGTCAAGCGGCAACATATGGTCGCCACGAGCGAGGCAAGACAGTCCGCCAGGCGCGCCCTCGGCACGGCGCTCGCGGGGCTCACGGTCCTGGTGGTCGGCGACGACAACCGGGCGACGGCCTACCGGGAGATCGTGGCGGAATTCGGCGGCGAGATCTCGTTCATCTCCGGGTTCGCGGAACCGAGGCGCGTCGAGGAGCGAGCGGAGGCGGCGGATCTCATCGTGAGCGTCACAAGTTTCATGAGCCACAAGGTCTCTGGGCGCCTTGCAGCTTCCGGCAAGCCGGTCGTCCACGTCAACGTGGGCGGTGAGCGGTCCATGCGCGAGGCCCTCGCGGGCCATGTCCTCGGCATTCTTCTCGGGGAGGCGGCGCCATGACCATGGTCGTCCGATACCTTGCCATATCCGCGTTGGCGGTGCTCGTGCTCGCGGTTGTCGCACTCGCGCTGCTCGCCGTCGGCCCCTGAAAGGAGATCCAGCCCATGCGAGTTCTGCTCTGCGGCAGCCGCCACTGGACCGACTTGGAACAGATCCGCGCCGTACTCGGAAACCTGCCCCAAGACGCTGTGATCGTCCACGGAGGCGCGGCGGGGGCGGAGGCCATTGCCGATCGCGAAGCGCGGGTGCTCGGCCTTCAGGTAGAGGTCTTTTCACCGGACACCGAGCGG
>JAJYSZ010000119.1 GCA_021793315.1 Bacillota bacterium
GGAGCAGTTGCGGCTGATGCGCATCTGGCTGGACGAGGTCGACGGCTGAACGAGCCACGGCTGCTGCGATGACGTGCGAGAGAGGCGGCCTTGCATGAAGCAACTGCGCGACACACCCTTTCTCACGTTCCCGAGGGACGCCTGGTCCCCGCTGCGCGCGGCGACGCCCCTGACGCTCTCGGAGGAGGACCTCAGGCAGATCCAGGGTCTCAACGAACGCCTTGACCTCGAAGAGGTCCAGGACATCTACCTGCCGATCTCGCGCCTTCTGGACCTGTCTGTCGGGGCGGAACTGGAGCTGCACCGGGCGCGTGCCACCTTCCTCGGCTCGAGCGCTGAGAAGGTGCCATTCATGATCGGCATCGCCGGCAGCGTCGCCGTGGGCAAGAGCACGACCGCAAGGCTCCTGCAGGCCCTGCTGTCCCGCTGGCCGGGCCATCCCCGCGTCGACCTCGTCACTACGGACGGCTTCCTCTACCCGAACCGGCTGCTCGAGGAACGCGGTGCCATGGGACGCAAGGGCTTCCCCGAGAGCTACGACCTCAGGGCACTTGTGCGCTTCGTCTCCGATGTGAAGTCCGGCAGGGCGGAGGTGCGGGCGCCCGTCTATTCGCACCTCAGCTACGACATCGTGCCCGGCGCCTGGCAGGTGGTGCGCAGCCCGGACATCGTCATCCTGGAAGGGCTCAACATCCTTCAGGCCGGCTCACCCGAGGGCAGCCGGCAGCGTATCTTCGTCTCGGACTTCCTGGACTTCTCGATCTTCGTGGACGCGCAGGAGCAGGTCGTGCGCAAGTGGTATATCGAGCGCTTCGTCAAGCTGCGCGACACGGCCTTCCAGGATCCAAAGTCCTACTTCCACCGCTACGCCGCTCTCTCGGACAGGGAGGCCGAGGAGACCGCGGGGCGCATCTGGCGGGACATCAACCTCGCCAACCTCAGGGAGAATATCGCACCCACGCGCGAGCGGGCGCAGCTCATCCTCTGCAAGGGCGAGCACCACCGCGTCCAGGAGCTCAGGCTCCGCCGCCTGTAGCGAGCGCGCGGGAAAGGGGCTGCGGTCAGCCGCGCCACTCGCCCTCGAGGATCGAGAAGAGGAGCGAGTCGCGCCACGCCTCGCGGACGAAGAAGTCGTGGCGGCGCATGCCCTCGAACGTCATGCCGACCTTCTCGAGGACCCGGCGCGAGGCCCCGTTTTTCGGGTCGCAGGTGGCCTCGATGCGGTGGAGCCCAAGGCTGCTGAAGCCAAAATCGACAAGCAGGCGCGCAACCTCGCTGCCAAGTCCCAGACCCCATTGGTCACGCCGCAGGACGTAGCCGATGTCGCCCCTGCGGTTTGCCGCCGACAGGATGCCCAGCCGTCCGCCGCCGATCATCTCGCCGCTGTCTTTGCGCACCACCGCAACCTCGTACTGATCTCGCGGCGTGCGCAGGGCCGCTGACGCCACCTGGCCGAGGAAGTCCCGGACCTCCTCGGCCCCTTCCGGGCCCCAGGGGAGGTAGCGGGTGACCTCGGGGTCCGCGGCGTAGCGCAGCACCGCGTCGAGGTCCTCGGCCCGGTACTCGCGCAAGGCGACGGTCGCTCCTTCGAGCCACCACTGCGTCAATTTCGAACCTCCTCCCACCAAAGAGAGCGAACGGTCTGCCGCATCCATCACGCCAGATGCAGCGCCTGGACGCAAGCAGAACAGAGGGGCCCGCCCGCTCGCCGCGGACGGGCCCTGCACGGTGCCGATCAGAACACGGGTTCCTTGAGATCCTCCAACTTGTGCAGCGAGCCTTCCTCCACGTCCCGGTGCAGGCTCTGGCCATGGGCATCCATCGTGACGATGGCGGGGAAGTCCATGACGTCGAGGTGCCACATGGCCTCCGGGACGCCGAACATGTCGAGAAAGTCCACCCCTGCGACATCCTGCACGGCCTTCGCGTAGTACTGGGCGGCGCCGCCGATCGCGCTCAGGTAGACGGCGCCGGACTTCTCAAGACCCGCCAGGGTCTTCGGTCCCATGCCGCCCTTGCCGATGATCGCGCGGATGCCGAACTTCTCGATGATGTCTGCCTGGTAGGGTTCCTCGCGCGAGCTCGTCGTGGGGCCGGCGGCACCCACGTGCCAGCGGCCGTCTTCGTCCTTCAGCATCACAGGCCCGCAGTGGTAGATGATGCCGCCTTGGAGATCGACGGGGGCGTCTTCATGCATCAGGTACTTGTGAAGCTCGTCGCGGCCGGTGTGGATCCTGCCGCGCAGCAGCACGACGTCGCCGACCTTGAGGGCGCGCACGTCCTCCTCCTGGAGCGGGACGGTGAGGACCTTGGCGCCGTCGGACGCAAAGCCGCCCTGGCGCTGCATACGCTCGGGACGGTCGCGGTACAGCCAGCGGGCGATGTCTCCGGTCTCCGGATCGAGCTCTACGCCGAGCCGCCTGAAGGCCCAGCAGTTGTACGCGACCGAGACGAAGAAGCTTGCGGGGATGCGGTTCATCGTCCCGACCTTGCAGCCGAGGAGGGTGGCCTTGCCGCCGAAGCCCATGGTGCCGATCTCGAGCGTGTTCGCCTTTTCGAGTATGTACTGCTCGAGCTCGGCGAGCTGCGGGCTGGGGTTGACGTCCGCGAGGTCGCGCAGAAGCTGCTCTTTTGCCAACTCGTAGCCGGTGGTGCGGTCGCTGCCGATGCCGACGCCGACGAAGCCTGCGCTGCAGCCCTGGCCCTGGGCCTGCCAGACGGCGTGCAGGATCGCCTTGCGAATGCCGTCCAGGTCGCGTCCGGCCTTGCCGAGGCCCTGGATCTCGGTCGGCAGCGAGTACTGGATGCTCTTGTTCTCGCTGCCGCCGCCCTTAAGCATCAGGCGGACCTCCAGCTTGTCGCCGCGCGTCTGCTTGAAGTGGACGACGGGTGTGCCTGGGCCAAGGTTGTTGCCGGAATTCTTTCCGGTGATCGGGTCGACCGAGTTCGGACGCAGCTTGCCGAGCCGCGTCGCCTCCGCCACCGCCCAGCTGATGTCCTCCTCCATCGTGATCTGGTCGAACCCCACCGGGCATTCGACGAAGAAGGTGGGCAGGCCGGTGTCCTGGCAGATCGGCGCGACATCCTCTTCCGCGGCGACGATGTTGTCGATGATCGTCCCGAGCGCCAGGGCGGCGCGCGAACCGGCCTCCTCCTCGACGCTCGCGCGCTTGATGGCGCGGCGTACGTCGGGCGGCAGGTTCGTCGACGTTTCCGTGACCAAGGTGAGCAGGCTTTCCCTCATGTTCGACACGCTGCATCTCCTCCCGTCGCACAGTGCAAGGCGAATAGGGCTAACTTTGACTGTACTTTTTCAGAGTGCGAAGTTCGCAGGGCCAATTGGCGCATTGTGCAGACCGCGCGGCCAAGGCGCCCCGGGGGAAGCGGCGTGGGGCCTGGGAAGCGCGCCGTCGGCGTCGCCCTCGCCGGCGGCACGCCGCATTCCACGCATGCCGGATCTGCGCCAGGGCGAGCCTAGAGGCCGGAAGGAGGGATGACTTGCCTGACTTTTGCGCCCACGAACTTCTCAGCCTGCATGAACTCGTCTCGGGAACCGCGCTGCACACCAAGATCCTCAAGGCCCATCTCGGAGACATCCAGGACAGGGAACTCAAGATGATCGCCGAGAACACCCTCAAGGCCAAGAAGGAGTTCATCGGACAGGTTTCCAGCATTTTGGAGTAGGGGGTGCCGGCTTGTCAATCCTGGACACTGCCACAGGCGCAAAGACCCTGAGCGACCGGGAGATCGCCATGGGGATGCTCGAGGACGCCAAGGTGTGCGCAACCATGCTGGGCGCAGCGACGCTCGAGGCCTACACGCCAGCTCTGCGCTCCCTCTTTGAGAACCAGCTGACAAAGCACTTCCAGGAACACAAGGTCGTGTTCGACTACATGCACAAGCACGGCTGGTACGACCCGAAGAAGTCGCCGATGGACATGGCGATGGACGACCTCAGGCTGGCCAAGAAGGTCTGCGACTAGGACGTCGCAGCCAACGCGAGGGGCTATCTTGCGGCCTTCGGCCGCAGGGCGGCCCCTCGCTTGTCGACTGGGCTGCGGCAGGCACGCGGGGCCGCCTGGGCGAAAGCTGACCCGAGCGGTTGGGCAGACAGGAGATGCGAATGAAGCCAGTCTCGGGCAGAGCGAAATGGTCGGTTCTGGGCGTCACGACCTTCGGCGCGTTTATCGCGAACGCCGACGCGACCATCGTGGTGGTGGCCCTGCCAGCGATCATGACGGGCCTCCAATCCAACATTGCCACGATGCTTTGGACGCTCACGGGCTACATGCTGGTCAGCACGGTGCTGCTCCTGCCGCTCGGCAGGCTCTCCGACCTCGTCGGGCGCAAGAGGCTGTTTTTGTGGGGTTTCGTTCTCTTCGCCCTAGGCTCCGCACTCTGCGGTGCCACCCCGTCGGGGCCGGACCTGATCGTCTTTCGGTGCTTGCAAGGTCTTGGCGGCGCCGCGCTCTCGGCGCTGGGCACACCGATCATCACGGAAGCCTTCCCGGCGTCGGAGCTCGGGCTCGCGCTCGGCATCAACTCGCTCGCCTGGGTGCTGGGCTCGCTTGTCGGCCCCGTCGCGGGCGGCATTCTCGTCGCGACGCTCGGCTGGCGCTCCATCTTCTATGTCACGGTGCCCTTCAGCGTCGGAGCCGCCGCCCTGGGCTGGTTTGTGCTGCCGCACGCCCAGAAGCGCGCCGCGAAGCTCGAGATGGACTGGCCGGGGCTGGGGCTCTTCACCGTCGCACTTACTCTTCTTCTCGTGATCTTCACGGAGGGACTCGCCTGGGGCTGGCTCTCTTCGCGCATTCTCGCGCTTGCGTTGGTGGTCGTGGTGAGCACGGCGCTCTTTATCCGCCGGGAACTCACCACCCAGGAGCCCCTCTTCGACCTCCGATTGTTCGGCATCAAGGCGTTCGGCGCCGCGCAGACGATCGTCACGTTCGCGAGCATCGGCTTCTTCGCCACCACATTCCTGCTGACGTTCTATCTGCAAGGCGGCCTTGCCCAGTCCCCGCTGGCCACGGGACTGCTGCTCATCCCGCTGTCGGCGCCGCAGCTGCTGTCAAGTCCGATGGGAGGCCGGCTCGCGGATCGCATCGGTGCGGCCTGGCCGATCTGGGGCGGCGTTGCGGGACTTGGCATCGGTGCGCTCTGGCTGAGTCGGCTGCCCGATCGGCTTTCGCTCTGGGCTATCGCCCTGCCGCTCGCGCTGATGGCGGTGGCGAACGGGTTCTACTGGCCGCCGCTCTCGTCGCTTGTCATGAAGGTCTCGCCGCGGGAGAGGCTCGGCATGGCGTCCGGGCTTTTCTACACCTTCCGCAACATCGGCTTTTCGCTCTCGCTCACCCTGGCGCTCGTCTTCGCGGAGACGAGCCTGCCGCCCGCCGAGGCGGTCGGGGTGTTCCTCGGACTTCATACCGGCACCTCGGCGGTCATGGCCGACGCGCTCATCCACGCCGTGCGGATGGCATTCCGCTGGTTCACGCTAGCCTTCCTGATCGCGCTTGTGGCGGGCATTCCGATCCTGCTCGCGCAAAGGTCCGGCCGGAGGACGCACGCCGCGGAACCGTCCGAAGGCTGACCTCTGCCCAAAGCCCTGCCATGCGCGTTCACCGGCGCAGCAGGCCAACTTTGCAGACTGGCAGCGGCGGTGCGGCTGGCCCGGCGGAACGGCTCCTCCGGTCGCGATGGAGCGGTGGAACCCGAGCGGCAGGAGCCACTTCTGCCGGAGCCGGTAACGTGCTCGTGGCGCGGGCCTACCCGGCACCACGCTTCAGATCGAGACGTTCGCGCCGGAAGTGGGGAGCCGTCGGCGGAGGAAGGGCAAAGGGGGAGGTGGGATGGCGCTGCCTTGGCCCCGCGGCGTTGCAAGCCCGGTGTCGACTTGGATCACCCCCTGTGCGGTGGCGCATACGATGCGGCTGACCGCTACAGGGCTTCGGCGCCGGCGCGCAGGCTGCCGCAGTGCCCCGCGGATGATAGGCGGATCACCCGCCGTGACCGAGGAGGACTGCCGCATGCGGCTATCGGGCAAGACGATCGGCTTTGCCATGGCCGGTTCCCACTGCACTCTGGAGGAGGCTGTCGACCCGATTTACCGGCTCCGCGAGGAAGGAGCCGACATCGTACCCATCGTATCGAATACCATCCTTACAACGCCGACGCGCTTCGGCACGCCGGAGAAATGGCTCACAGCGATCAAAGATGCGACCGGCAAGGAACCCTTGAAGTCCATTCCCGAAGTGGAGCCACTGGGACCGCAGAAGCTCCTCGACGCCCTCGTTATCTGCCCCTGCACCGGCAGCACCTTGGCGAGGCTCGCGAATGCGATCATCGACAGCCCAGTACTTATGGCGGCCAAGGCCCAGTTGCGCAACGAACGGCCGGTGGTGCTGGCGATCACGTCGAACGACATCCTCGGCCTCAACGCCCGCAACCTCGGCACCCTGCTCATCACCAAGAATGTCTACTTCGTGCCCTTCGGGCACTCCAAGTCCATGGTGTGCAAACCGCTGGAGTAGTGCTTGCGCTCCCGGCGTTTAGTGACTGAGAAGCGTACGCACAGGCCACGTGGGAGAGCCAGCAACCGGCCGCCCGCGGCTGTGGACGAACCTTTCTGTGCGGCACGGGCTCCCTTGTGCCATGGTGCCCCCGGGAACCGCGCCCTCGATCCCTTGGGGGGCCTGCCCCCCAAGGTGCGGGAGAGGGAATGCCTGGCGCCGGAGCCGCGCGCTTCGTCAGTGCGTACTTGCCCGATTCCGGGACGCTTAGTCATGATGAACGAAGCCGGTCCACAGTTCGCCATACGTGGGTTACGCTCAG
>JAJYSZ010000027.1 GCA_021793315.1 Bacillota bacterium
AGACCCTCAAGTACCGCCCGAACTTCCCCGAGCGCTTCGACTCGATCGAGCAGGCGCGCGCCTTCTGCCGCGAGTTCTTCCCCTGGTACAACGACGAGCACCGCCACAGCGGCATCGGCCTGCTCACTCCGGCCATGGTCCACCATGGCACTGCTCCTCAGGTGACCGAGCACCGTGTAGCGGTGCTCGCTGACGCCTACGCCCGTCATCCCGAGCGCTTTGTCAACGGCCAGCCCCATCCTCAGGCCGTCGCCCAGAACGTCTGGATCAACCGGCCTGACGACACTCCTTGAACTTCACTAAACTTGTTGACACAGCTGCACGAAGGGGCTTGACACCTTCCGGCATCTTCCTCGCGCCATCCGCCAAAATCCGCCGAATTATGCAACTCCTCGAGATCCCCGCCGACGCCTTCCTCACTCTGCCTACCCTAAATTCAGGCTGATCCTACCCTGGGGTGGTGAACGTCGGTTTGGCCACCCTGAGCTTTGGGTATGTACACCCGCCTTACTGGCATCGGGTGGTACTTGCCCGCATTCAGGGCCTGCTGCAGTCGGTCGAGAAACACCTGACGTCCCTCACCCTGCTCGATATCGCGCACGGTGATGCCGTCCACTCCGGCGGCGCCCTTGTTGGCTCGCACGTCGTCATAGGCGCGTTCGAGGATGTCCCTGCGGGTCATCGTCTGGTAGAGCCTGCGGAACTTAGGTATTGGATGCCGCTTCTTGGCCAGGTAGAGGTTCCGCTGGATTTGTCGGGTTCGATCTCCAGGAGCTCGGTGCGGCTGGGTCCTTTTCGATCCTGCCATTCCTCGCTCTCGCTTACGTCCTTCGGAACCTGAGCAGAGTGTGGTGCCTTCGTTCTGGCGCGTTGTGTTGTCGCACTCTTCATCGCTACTACGCACCACGCCGACTCCTCGCGAACCTTCTCGGCCTTTCACCTTTGGGGCTTATGGGCCGGGGAGCGTTTCTGCCGTTCGGGAGGTCTCTCCCGTCGCCCGGATCTCTGTGCCACCATTCCGAGCCTGCCGATTGCGCCCAAAACGGGCGCGCGGTACACTGGCTTCATGAGGGTAATCTCTCGGAGCACTCTGCTCTCGTTCGTGGAGTCGCTCAAAGGCCACAAGGATCAGATCGCGATAAAGGCTGCCCTCGATGCCTGGTTCCATGAAGTTCGCAAGGCCCACTGGACTAACTCATCCGACGTTCGTCGACAATATGCTACTGCCAGCGTGGTAATGTCCGACCGCATCGTGTTCAACATCAAGGGCAACGCCTATCGCCTGGTGGCGGCCGTCGACTTTGAACTCGCTATCGTCTGGATAAAATGGATCGGATCTCATCGGGACTACGATCGCATCAACGTCAAGGAGGTCGAACATGAGTAATGAGGTGAAGCCCATTAGGACGCCATCAGACTACGAGGAATCTCTCGCAGAGGTCGGGCGGCTTTGGGGCTCGAAAGCCGGCACGCCCGATGGAGATCGTCTGGATGTGCTCGTCACACTCATTGACCGGTATGAGACTGAGCACTTCCCAATCGACGTTCCAGACCCTGTCGATGCAATCGAATTCAGAATGGAACAGCAGGGGCTTACACGAAAGGACCTTGAACCTCTGATCGGGACTCGGAGTCGCGTTGCGGAAGTTCTAAATCGGCGCCGTAGTCTATCCGTGCGGATGATCCGGCGACTTCACGATGGCCTTGGGATTCCGGCCGAGATCCTGATCCGTCCATCCCTACCTGCCGCAAATGGCAACTTGTCTCACCTTGGCCAAAAGCGCAGAGCCCGTCCGAACCACTCCTCCAGACACGCTGACCGCGCCTAGCTTGGAACCTCTTATTGGGCATCGTTCCGAAGTCAGAGGCGCTCTCAGCATGCGCTCTCAGCATCGATTCCACCGCAAAGATTTTGGTGCCGTGACTCTGGCAACGCTGGGCGATTGGGTCCTTGCCCGTCTACCCCTTGTCTTGTATCTGGGCCGTAGCAGCGCGCTGGTTGATCGCACTATGCTCGAAGGTGACAATCCCCCGTGCCGGATCGGAACGAGACTCGCGCTTGGCCAGAACCTGCGTTTCCGCCCTCAAGGTGTCGCCGGTGAACACAGGTTTCGGGAGTACGACTTCCTCGAATCCGAGGTTACCAATAGTGGTGCCCAATGTGGTATCGGCCACGGTCAGCCCCACAAGCAGGCCAAGCGTGAAGAGACTGTTGACCAGCGGACGCTCAAACTGCGTCGTCTTAGCGAATTCGGCGTCAAGGTGCAGCGGCTGCGGGTTCATGGTCATCGTGGTGGGCATTGTCCGTCTCCGTCACGGTCCGTCCGGGTTCATGCCGGAACACGTCTCCCACCTGCAGTTCCTCATAGTACTTGCCGGCCATGGGGCACCGCCTTTCCCAGATTACCGCTCAAACGCAGGCCCGCTTGCTCTGCTGTCCAGAGCGCCTCGTTGTCCTCGTCCTGCAGGCCGTGATACGGCACTACGGCGGCTAACGCCCAGCCGCCTAAAATCGTGCAGTGCCACGGGATTCTCGAGGGCACTCTGATCGCCGAGCGCGTGCCCAAGGAAGGCCTGACGTGCCAGCCTGCGCAGGATCTTGCCGTTTCGCGTGCGCGGCAGCTCTTGAACGAAGTGCACCGCTACCGGGGCGAGGGACTTGCCGAGGACTACAGCCACCTGCGCTTTCAGAGCCTACCCGAGCGCGGAACTCGGCGAGACTCCCTCCTGCAGCACGCAGAAGCCGCAGATCACCTCGCCTTTCACAGAATGCGGGACACCGATCGCGACCGCCTTCCGTACCGACGGGTGGGCGACGAGCGCAGACTCGACCTCCGCGGGCCCGACGCGCTTTCCCGCCACCTTGATCGTGTCATCCGAGCATCCGAGAGATCCCTGGTCGTCGACGTACGCGAAGTCGCCATGGTACCAAACGCCTGGTAGGCGCGTGAAGTGGATCTCGAGATAGCGCTCACGATCGCGCCAAAAACCCCGTGTCATGCCCGGCCAGACGCCCCGAAGCACCAGCTCTCCCACCTCCCCGCGAATGCTGTTGCCACTCTCGTCGACGACATCCGCGGCCATACCGGGGATCGGGCCGCGAAACTAGCACGGCTTGATGGGTTCCGTGGGAAAGCAGCCGACGATGCTGCCCGAGACCTCGGTGCCTCCCGAGCAGTTGATGATCGGCAGCCGGCCGCCGCCGACCGTCTCGAAGAACCACCGCCATGCCTCGGGCGTCCAGGGCTCCCCCGTCAAGCCCAGCACCCTCAGCCTCGGCATCTGCCAGCGTCTGACAGGTTCCTCGCCGTGGGGCGTCAGCGCCCGCACCGCGGTAGGCGAGATACCGAAATGGGTCACGCGGTACTCGGTGATCAGTTGCCAGAGCCGATCAGGGCCGGAGTAATCCGGAGTCCCCTCGTGCAGCACCACCCCTGCCCCGCGCAGCAGCGCGCCGTGAATGCCCGCGGCCCCATCATCCAACCCATGTCCGTGAACCAGAACAGAAGGTCACAGGGCCGTACGTCGAATGCGTGCGCGAGATCCTGCGCCGCCTTCATCGGGAAGCCAGCCAGCATCGCATCAGCCGGAGGCGTGCTTTCTGCTGCGTGAGACCGCCTGAGGGTTGTCGGCAGAAAGCAGGCCGACCAAGGTGCGGCGACTGCCAACAAGGCGGCATCCGCATAGCCATCTGCTTCGTCTTCGGAGAACTGCGCTTGAATATGACTATTGCGCCTTTGGCTGGTTCATAGCGTCAGATTTACGTGGCCTTCAGGCAGATTTCAGCTCAGTTTCTCCAGTGCGGGCCCGTGCTCTCCATGCCACGTGCTCGCACTTTGCGTCCACCAGCCAGGCCCCAGCGTCAAGCGATTCTCCCATCGCCAACGAAGCCGCCGCATGAAGCCGGGCTGTGACAGACGTCATTCCCGAGGCTGGCCCCAGAGCGATCCTTACAGCGGTCTCAGTCGGCCTGGCGCACCAATTGCCCTGCGCCGTTAAGACCGGCGCGAAGGATGATCGGCCGGTCGGCTCGAATCCACGCTAGGGATTTTCGTCGGTCCGGGCAGCCCGCGTCTCGCTCTTCCCGATTCGGCAAAGGAGGGGCCCACATCCCGGCACAGCACTACGGCATCAACCCGGAACTTCTCTCTCTGCTCACCGGGCAGCCCGTGGCGTCGCTTCCAGACCGCATCACACCGTCGATGCTCCCCAGCCGCTACGCCGCCGAAGCCTACCGGAAGAGACAGCAGTTCGACAGGGATTTCCCCGAAAACTACGCCATGCTGACTTGCCCGACCTGCGGCAGAAGGGGCAAGTACGACGTCGGCGCCGTGATCGTGGACCCGCACGGCAGCGATCCGACCAGCAGCATTCAGCTAACCGGATACTTCCGCTGCAAGCACTGCAACGGCGCGGGCGACTGGGAACTGCCGCCGCTCGTGACCCAGCAGTTGCTCGGGTTGGTGCTCCGGGCAGCTGCCGAGGTTCCCGATGAGGACAACCTGGTGAGGTTCGGGCGCGTACACCTGTACGACGGTTTTGAGGGGCGCTTCGCCACCGACAGCGAGAGCCACCTCCTTGGCCACTTGCGCGAGAGGCCCGCCGACGGCTGGCTGTGGGACCGCCTCGGCAATCTCTACAAGAGCGCCGGCCGCCCGGACCTCGCCCTCGTAGCTTTCGAGCAGGCGATCCGGCAGGACGAGTGGCAGGTGGAGTCGCACTTCACCCTGGGCATGCTGCTGTCTAGCCTCGACCACCCCCGCGAGGCCGGCCACCACCTGCGCATGGTGCTCGTCGGCGCACGAGACTACGACCGGGTGGACGCCCTGAAGCTGCGCGAGTTCGTCAGCGTCGCGCTGCGCGAGCTCGCCGGTCTGAACTATCGTGCAAAGGGAGAGATTCCGCTCGTGCCGACGCCGGAGGAGTGGGGTGAGCAACGCTACGCCTCCATGATCGACGAAACGCAAGTGGTGGGATTGAAGACGTTCGACCTGGACATGGAGGATCTCACGACCTTCTACCCCCTTGCGGAGGGTTTCGTCGGGCGTCAGCGCCTGGCCCCAGCCTTGGCGCTCGAGGAGGAGCGCAAGCGCCAGGAGATCGCTGCCAGCGCCGGCATTCCGCTGCGGGTCGGCCGCAAGGTCGGTCGCAACGAGCCCTGCCCCTGCGGCAGCGGCAAGAAATACAAGAAGTGCTGTGGGCGCGGCGCCTGATCCGGGCACACCGCTTCGCGCGGTGCAGACCCTCCCCCTGCGCGAAACCCTGCGCTACGCGGCCGGCGGGTGGTTCCGCAGGCGCGTAAACCCATCCGGCCTGGGTGAATCCGGTTCGCACGCACGCGACCACCGCACTGCATCGGGCCCCGGAGGTAGAAGAATTGCTGATCGTGCTGCACGGGGCCGTCTTGGACGATGGCCTCAGCGTGTGGGGCGAGGTCGAGGAGTTGCGCGCCCGACCCGCCTCACGGCGTGCCGGACGGCGCGCAGGAGCGGACCTGGCAGGCCTCTTTGAGGCGCTCGGGCTGATCCTGCCCCACGGCGCGTCCTGGAAAGAGGGCACCGCGATCGCGTGGCTCCCCAGTCAGGGCGGTCGTCCGCTTCTGTCGTCTCCGATCCTCGGAACCCTGGCAGAGGTGACGGACGCCGAGCTCGCCCCATTCGAGGTGGCCTGCCTGAACCTTCCCTCGTCGTCCGCGCTCGCGCTGCTGCGGCGCTGCTCCGATGACGGCAGGCCGCTTGCGCCTGGCCTGTTCCCCGCAAAGGACCTTCGCTTCCTCGCGGAGGTGGCCCAGCTTGCGCTGAGCCTTGTGGCACGGCATGCGGTGCTCCCCGCCGTCCGCAAGACGCCAGGGGGGGCGCTTGGCGTCTGGCGGCCGCACCTCGGTCCGCGCGACGCGGCCGCCCTCGGGGCGCTACAGTTGGCGATGCCGCCCGCCTGCCGGGCGCTCGGCAAGAGTGCCGCGGCGCCACCCTCGGCATCGGCACGCGATCTGACCCTGGGGCTGATCTCATCCTTCGTCGACTTCCTGATGCGCCCGCAGGAGGCGCCAACGGCCACGCGCAGCGCAGTCCCCCACGATCTTTGGGTGGAGAGCCTCGCGCGGGGGCAGGCACCCGGCAGTGCCGCATCGGCGGCGCTTGATGCGATCGCCGACGACATCGACGCATGGTCCCAGCCCCTGAGGCGAAACGAGAGCGCACATTCCCGGCTGTGCCTGCGGCTCGAGGAGCCCCTCGAGGCGGGCGGCCGGTGGCGGGTGCACTACCTGCTGCAGGCCTTCGACGATCCGAGCCTGATCCTTCCCGCAGAGGAGATCTGGTCCGAGAGGGCCGGGACCACCGCCTACCACAAGCCTCAGGACCTTCTTTCGGAACTCGGCGCCGCAGCGCGCCTCTCGCCGGAGATCGCCGCAAGTCTCGCCGAGGCCCGTCCGAACGGCTACGACCTCGATGCCACGGGCGCGTACCTCTTCTTGAGCGAGACCGTGTGGACGCTCGAGCAGGCGGGCATTGGCCTGCAGCTCCCAGCCTTCTGGAACGGGGAGCAGCGCCGCCATCTCACGGTCCGAGCCACGGCCAAGGCGGCCTCGGCTGGCGGAGGGCGCCTCGGCCTCGACTCCATCGTCGACTTCGACTGGGAGGTCGCGCTTGGCGGCGAGGCGCTCTCCCGGCAGGAGCTCGAGGAGCTCGCCCAGGCCAAGCTGCCGCTCGTCCGGCTGCGCGGCCAGTGGGTCGAGGTGTCGGTGGATCAGGTGCAGGCGGGGCTGGCGCTCCTGCGCGGCGAGGTTCGGGCCAGGTCCACTCTGCGCGATGCTGTGCGCCTGGCTCTCGGTACGGAGGATCCGGCCGGAGGCCTCGAGCTGTCCGAGGTGCGTGGCGAGGGAGAGGTTGAGGGCCTGCTCTCGCGGCTGCTCAAAGGTCCTGCGCCAGGTGCGACAGGCGAGCTGGAGCCGCCCCCAGGACTCCAGGCTGTCCTCAGGCCGTACCAGAGGCGGGGCTACACGTGGCTGAGCTCCCTCGGCGAGCTCGGAGTCGGCGCCTGCCTCGCCGACGACATGGGACTCGGCAAGACGCTGCAGACCCTCGCCATGATCCAGCGGGACCGGACCGAGGGAGGTACGGGCCCGTTCCTCCTCGTCTGTCCCACGTCGGTGCTGAGCCAGTGGCGCAGCGAGGCCGCCCGCTTCACGCCGGACCTTTCGGTGCATCTCCACCACGGCCCGCAGCGCCTGCGGGGACAAGAGTTCCTCGAGGCGGCGGGCACCCACGCCCTCGTTCTGACAAGCTACAGCCTGCTGCATCGGGATCTCGATCTCCTGCAGGCTTTGCGCTGGCGCGGAGTCGTCCTGGACGAGGCCCAGAACATCAAGAACCCCTCGACCCATGGGGCTCGGGCGGCGCGCGCCCTGGGCGCCGATCGCCGCATCGCGCTCACCGGCACCCCCGTGGAGAACAGCGTCCTCGACCTGTGGTCCATCATGGAGTTCTTAAACCCCGGGCTGCTCGGGACGCGCCAGCAGTTCATGCGGCGCTTCTTCGTCCCCATCCAGTCCGAGGGCAGTGCCCAGGCCAAGGAGCGTCTGCGGCGCGCCACGGGTCCCTTCGTGCTGCGACGCCTGAAGAGCGATCCCGCCGTCGCCCCGGACCTGCCGGACAAGATCGAGACGAAGGTGCACTGCCCCCTCACGCCTGAACAGGCCACCCTCTACCAGGCGGTGCTGCGGGATTTCGAGGCCGTCCTGGGCGAGGCCGAGGGCATGTCCCGGCGCGGCATGATCCTCGCGACGCTCACGAAGCTGAAGCAGGTCTGCAATCACCCGGCCCACTTCCTCGCGGACGGCTCGGTGCTGGCCGGACGCTCCGGCAAGTTGGCGCGGCTGGCCGAGATGCTCGAGGAGGTGACCGCCGAGGGTGATCGCGCGCTGGTCTTCACCCAGTTCCGGGAGATGGGCGCGCTCTTGCAGCGCTACCTTCAGGAGGTGCTCGGCAAGGAGGCGCTCTTCCTGCACGGGCAGGTGCCGCGCGAGCAGCGGGAGCGCCTGGTGGCCCGCTTCCAAGCCGAGGGCGACGGTCCGGCCGTGTTCATCCTCTCGCTGAAGGCCGGGGGCACCGGTCTCAACCTCACCCGGGCCAGGCACGTATTCCACTTCGACCGCTGGTGGAATCCCGCTGTCGAGGACCAGGCGACGGACCGGGCGTATCGCATCGGGCAGACCGGCCAGGTCCAGGTGCACAAGTTCGTCTGCCTTGGTACCGTCGAGGAGCGCATCGACGCACTCATGGAGTCGAAGCGGGAACTCGCGGGCTCCCTGGTCGGCACGGGAGAGGCGTGGCTGACGGAGCTCGGCACGGACGAGTTGCGCGACCTCTTCCGACTCGACCCCGACGCATTGGAGGATTGACGCCATGCCCCGCTGGGACCGCGACTACTTTCCTCCCTCGACGCCTCGCCCGGTGGACGACGGCGTCAGGCCGCACTCCGCCAGACAGTTCGGTGCGAACTGGTGGGCAAAGCGATGGATCGGCGCGCTCGAGGAGCTCGGGCTGGGCAGCCGCCTGCAGCGCGGCCGCTCCTACGCGCGCAGGGGGCAGGTGGTCTCGATCGAAATCGCGCCGGGCAAGGTTCAGGCCAAGGTGCAGGGTTCCCGGCGCCAGCCCTACCGGGTGACGATCGCGCTGAAGCCCCTGCCGGCTGATCTCTGGTCGGCCGTCGGGAGGCAGATCGCCGCGCAGGCGAGCTACGCCGCGGCCCTCCTCGGCGGCGAGATGCCGAGGGACATCGACGTTCCCTTCCGCAAGGCGGGCGCCGCGCTCTTTCCCGAGCGCAGGGGCGACCTGCAAACGGAGTGCAGCTGCCCCGACTGGGAGAACCCCTGCAAGCACATCGCCGCCGTGTTCTACATCGTGGGCGACGAGCTGGACCGCGATCCGTTCCTGCTCTTCCGCCTGCGCGGCCTCGGCCCGAAGGACTTGCCCCGCATCCTCTCGGCCGGCGAGAATTCGCAGAGCGATGCGGGCAGCCCGCAAGCGGATCCTCTGCCCTCGGCCCCCGACCGCTTCTGGAGCGGCGCGCAAGCATCGCGCGATCCCCTGCCGCCGCCCGCGCCTCCCGCACAGCCGGCGCCGCTCCTGCGCCAGCTCGGAAACCCGCCGTTCTGGCGCGGCCGCCTCGACCTCGCCGAATGGCTCGCACCGCTCTACAGCCAAGCCAGCGCGCAAGCCGTTGCATGGCTTACCGGAGCGGAGGACGCGCCACCCGACGACGCAGCCCCACCGGCGCGCCGGCGTGCGCGCAAGTCTCTGGACCGCGCCGCGCTCGCCGCCGAGGTCGCCGCCGGCGTACCCATCGCGGAGCTTGCCGAACGCTACGACGGTCGCATCCTGCGGCCTTACCGGGCCGCGGGCACGAGGCGCCCGCCCGCTTGATTCCGCGACCGGGAGCAGGATGCGCTTCCATTGGCGGGGAGGATATGGGCAGGGGTTGGACGAACCCGCAAGGCAAATGCGCGTGACCCCAAGAGCCGACAGGGCCAGGAGGGTAGTGATGCAGGACTTTCGGCGTTCGCGCCCGACCGGGTTTCGGATGGAGGTCTCGCTCCTCGACACCGGCATGATGATCCACCGGATCATCGAGGTGCCGGCCAGACTGCGGGTGAAGCAGCTGCACACGGTCCTGCAGCTCGCGATGGGCTGGCAGAACTACCACCTCTACGAGTTCCGATGGGGGCCGTACTTCATCTCGGAGGATCCCGACGGAGATCTGTACGATTACGACGATCCGGATCTTGTGCTCGATGCGAGCGACGAGACGCTGGCCCGTCTGGGCCTAAGCCGCGACAGCCTGCTCACTTACCTCTACGACTTCGGCGACCACTGGGTGCACCTGATCCGGGTGACGGGTGAGCTCTACCAGCCGGTTTTGCGCCCGTGCGTGATCGCAGGGGAAGGCGCCTGCCCTCCCGAGGATGTGGGCGGCGTCGGGGGTTACGCCGAGTTCCTTGAGGCCTGGTCGGACCCCGAGCACGAAGAGCACGACCACATGGTGGGGTGGGCAACCGACTGGTTCACACCAGGTCCCTTCGACGTCGCGAAGGCGGACGCGCGCGTGGCGAAGCGGTTCCCGGGCAGACGAGCGAAGGGCTCGCCGCCTGCCTCGACGCGGTGACGGATCCGCTGGGGCCGCACCTCAGGTTAATGTCGCGGGTCCTTGACTGAACGTGCTCCGGTTTGGTGGACTTTCCCAAGGATTTGGAACCCCCTGCAGGGTGTCAAGTTGTTGCCCAACCTGCGGGCCTTTCCAGAGCAAAGGGCGGATCGAGGCTGGCGAAGCGGCCGCGACTGCCTGTCGTGTCCCAAGGATGCCCAGTTGCGCGGTGCGTGAGGCTGACATCGTCGGCGAACACATGCAGAGGATCCGGCTCGCAGTAACAAGCGGGGGAAGGCGGGTTGGCGCACCAGGGTAGATGCTCTTTTGCAACGACTTGACTGCTGTTGTCCGAAAGACTCGCTGGTGGAATGTGTGACCGCACGCAGCGTTGGCGGCATCAGATTATTGGATGACCTACCGCAGACTTATAGAGGCGAAACATGACACGTCAGCAGAGAAGAGCGATATTCCCAGCCATCATCGTAGCAACGGCTGCCATCGTGTATGCATATCTAGTGCATTATTCATTGACTGTGCCGCTCAACTCCGACATCGCCAACTATATGCTTGTGGCACAAACCATGGCGAAAGGAAACGTGCTGCTGCATGGCTGGCTGCTGCCGCCCGACCCATACTGGGTGACGGATCTCCTGCTCTACGCCCCCATGGTCAAGGTGTTCGGGGTGTCGCCTTTCACTTCGCATGCTGCGGCAGCATTGGTCTATCTCTTGCTCTGCACGGTCGCGGTCGCCCTTGTGGTGGGTGGACCGCGCAAGGACACCAGGGTATTCCGGCTTGGGCTGGTACTGCTGCCCATGCTCGCCCTGTCACCGTTCCTCGCGACGCTCAGTCTGGTCGGGCCGCAGCACGTCGGGACGATCGTCGTCGTCCTTCTCGTGATCTTCCTTTGGCCTGAAGCCGGAAGTCCGATGCTGAACGGGCGGAGCCTCGGCACATTCGTCCTACTATACATGGCGAACCTCAGCGACCCGTTCACACTTTGGATCTATACGTTGCCGCTCCTCGCTATGGCCTTGCTGACCGTACTGCTACGTCGGGCGCACGACCGAAGGCAACTCTGGTCCCCGCTCCTGATCGCCCTGTCGGCGGATGTGCTGGCGGTGTTCACCAAACTCCTGCTGTCACGCCTCGGTGACTTGCGCACCTATGGGTTGACGGCTTCCCTGGCCCGGGATCCGGGCCGGAACCTGCATCTCCTGGCTCAAGGCTTCCCGATGATGTACGGGGTTGCGTTCACGGGAAGCCCGATCGACCAGCTGGCGGGGGCGATCCATCTGCTCATCCTCATCCCTGCCTTGCTGCTTCTGGCGATCGTTCCGCTGCGCTGGCTTGTACGTGCGCGGGGCGACCTGCCCTCGGTTTTGCTCGCGATCTCCGCATGGTCCGTCCTTGCCGAGTTTGTGCTGAGCAGCATGGCAGGGACTCTTGCCACGCTACGCTACCTCCTGCCCTCGTTCGTATTTTCTCTCTTGGTGCTGGCGCGAGAGATCGATCTGACCAGAGTGCAGGGTTATCTTCCACGTTGGTTATCCACCGGCGCACAAAGGCTTGCAGTCGTCGCCATCGCGATCCTGCTGCTGTTTCCGGGCATCGGCAGCGTCATATCTCCGGGGGTGTCGACACCGTGGCCGAAGATCGCAGCGTGGCTTGAGCAGCATCACCTGTCTCGCGGCTACGGTCCGTACTGGGATGCGTCGATCCTCGACCTCTACTCGGGTGGCCAGGTCACCGTACGCGCAATCACCGGATCCTACAATCTGCGTCGCAAAGTAGTCGTTGTTCCTTACCTGTGGTTTGTCGAGCGCAGTTGGTACGGCCAGGATGTCGACACGAGGTTTGTCATCTATGACCCTGCGGACTACGGCGACGTGACGAGATCCACCATCGAAGACACGTTCGGGTCTCCTGCGCGCGAGCATCACATCGGCAAGTACACCATCCTCGTTTGGGACCATCCTATCTACGCCGCTCTTCCTTCGCGGTGAGCCAAACGCAGCCTTAGAGAGCGGATTGGCATGCCGTGTCCACGCGGGCTACCTCAGACCGGGTAGGCAGGGCAGGTGGAATCTGCAGCATGTACGAAGACGACGCGGCTGTTTGCCGGGTAGATGTCTGGCCAACGCCCACGCCCACCACCCCGAACGCTTCAAACGTGGCCGGCACCATCGATCCGACGTTTGGATCAACCGGCCTGAACGACACACCTTGCCGTTCACTGAATCAGTTGACCGATTTGCCCGAAAGAGCTTGACACCTTGCGCTGGCATGTGCTTCGCCCTGTTGTGCTTAGCTCTCCTTCACTGCCCCAACACCTGGCTTAGGTTGCGATCGCGGCCTGTGGTGGACGCGGGCTAGATGGCGACGAGCATGGGATTGCACCGCCAGCAAAACCTCAAGGCGGCCCCGGGTGGGTGTCCCAGCACAGTTGCGCAGCCTAAAAATATACCCCGTAGCACTTTACTGCCACGGGGTGAGGGGCGCCCGTCAAGGTGCCCCATATATCTGTTTCAATCTTTATCAAGTGGTGGGTGGGCTGTCAAACGCTGAGGCGACCTCTGCCGCTGTTGCACTGCGCCGGCTGTCGCAGGAAAGGAGAGGGGCTCTGCGGCCGCAGCGCGAGTGGACAGGACGGGACGAACCTGAAACGCCACATCCACGCGCATCACCGGCCCGCCTGCCCACCCGAAACGGACCTCTCCTCCATTGTCGGAAGCGAGGATCTGGATATAGACTGGAAGCCGGTTGGGAGAACCTGGCTCGGTCCGCGTGCTCGCCAGTACCTGTCGGCGTCCTTACATCCTGTGCTCTGGAGGTGAGCCCTCTGCTCAAGCCGGTCATCGGCACAGCGCTCGCGTCTCTGCTGCTCGCCTGCCAACCCGCGGCCTTCGCCCTTGCGTCGGGAGGCAGCGGTGCGGCGACCCTGACGACCACGGCGGCCACCGGCCCCGCGCCGACCATCTCGCAGGCTCAGGCTCTGGCCAAGCTGGCCGCCCTCTTCCCGCAGGTGACCACGATGGGCACTCCGCAGGTGCAGACCTCGTCGGACGTCTTCTCCGGCGAGCCCCTGTGGATGTTCGACTGGCCGTCCCAGCGCCCGCCAGGCGCCTTTGCCACGGTCGACGGCGACACAGGGCAGGTGGTCATGGCGATGTTCCCGGCTGCGGGCAAGGCCAGGGCCAATCCGCTGACCTTGGCCGCGGCGCAGTCTCTGGCCTCGGCGTTCCTCGCCAAGGCGACCGGCGGCACGGAGGGCCTCCTGCCGGTGGCGCCGCAGGTCACGCTGCAGGGCACGGGCGCCGCGTCGCATGTCGCGTACGAGCTGACTTGGGACGAGACCGAGGCTGGCCTCCCGGTGCTCGACGCGAACGTGTCCGTGACAGTCGACGCCCTCACTGGCTCGGTCACAAGCTTCAACGACCAGATCATCCCAGATGTGACCTTCCCGCCTGCGTCGCAGGCGCTGCCCGCAGACCGCGCCGCGCCGGCTGAGTTTTCTGGCGAGGGGCTGGTACTGGCCTACGACTCCTCAGGACCCGCATCGATCGTCGTAAACGGCGGCGGCCCCGCGACGCTGAGCCCCGTGTGGGAGCTCGCCTCGACGAATGGCATCTGGGATGCGGCCACGGGCGACGCGGTCGGGATGGGCGACCTCATCGCAGGCATGCAGTTGCCGCAGGTCGCAACCGTCGCCTCGGCCCCGGCCGAACTCACGGCCACACCCGAATCCCAGCAGGGCGCACCAATCACCGAGGATCAGGCGCGCAGCGAAGCGGAGCAGATCGTGCAGCTCGCCGGCTTCACGGGGTGGACCACGACAGATTCCGGCACCGCGGAGACCGTCGCCCAGGGTATCACCGAGCAGTACTGGTCCATCCAGTTCCAGCCGCCGGGGCAGTCGCAGCCGGGAATGCCCGGGCTGAACGTGGAGATCGCGCAGAACGGCGGCCAGCTGATTTAGCTGTTCCTGGCCGAGCCCCCATCGTCGTCCACCCCCTCGGGGTCCACCCAGGTCAGTGACGGCCAGCAGGCGTCGGCGTTGGCGTCGGCTTTTCTCAAGGCCGTCGATCCCAGCGACGCGCAGGACACCGTGGCTATGCCCGCGACGCAGTCCATGGTGCAGGGGGGGAGCGCCTGGCAGGTGCGCTTCGTGCGCCTCTACGACGGGATCCCGGTCGCCCAGGACTCGCTCGTCGTCAGCGTCGACCCCCAGGGCCAGGTCGTGAACTACTATCGCAACTGGCACGACCTGGCGCCCACTGGCGGCGCGGTGCCCCTGCTCGGGCAGGCCGCGGCCGAGCAGGCCCTGGCGGTCCTACCCGTCCAGCTGGCCTACGAGCTTGAGATGACGCCGTCCAGCCTGCAGGGCGGAACGCCCGAGCCGCAGGCGCCGGAACTCGTCTATGCCTTCCGCGATGCCCGCAATGAGCTCGGACAAGTGCAGTTCGACGCGGTGAGTGGGCAGGTGTACGGTGCCGACGGCCTCGCGTTTGACGCGCCCAGCGGACCGCCCGCGGCCCTCCTCGGCAGTTGGGCCGAGACGCCGCTGTGGGCCTTCTCTCAGGCGGGGCTCCTGCCTGCCGGTGTCGGCCCGAACGACCCGGTGACGCTCGGGCCTGCCATCCACGCGCTGCTGCAGACCCTGCAGACACCTTCCTTCGGCGGCTCCTCCATGAGCGCGCCGACACCGCCAGGGCCGTACGGCATGGACATCGCCAGAGCCATCGCAGCCGGCATCCTCGCGCCCGGGGCGGCCGATCAGGCCAGCCAGACGGTTTCGCGGGAGGAGTTGGCCGACTGGACGGTACAGGCGCTCGGCTATGGTGCCCTCCTCGGCATGCCGAACAGGGTGGATGTAAAGTTCACTGACGCCTCGCTGATCGCTCCGGCATACGTGAACGCTGTGGGCATCGCCCAGGGACTCGCCATCGTGACGGGCGACGCCGAGCACCGCTTCCAGCCGCTGCAGCCCGTCACCTGGGCGCAGTTCGCCACGATCCTGATGCGGGCTGCCACGCATACCGCTGCGAACCCGTAGGCCATCCGCGGAGGAACCGCCGCAGAGTACTCCTAGACTGTGGACGTCGTTCCGTCGCGGCATCGGCGTCGCTGGAGGGCACCTTGCATCCCTGGCGTGTGACCTGACCGGCGTGCCTATCGTCGAACCCGTGTGCGACGGAGCCGGTAGACTGGAGGAAGCGACGCTGTGTTCGTTCGCAAGCCCGAAGGTGGAACCGGCGTCCGTCCTCTCTGGTGGCGAGTAAGCCTAGCCGTTGCGGTCGCGATCGCCTTTGGTTTCCTCGCGTATTCAAGCAACGGACGTTACGCCACGACCGCAACGGTGGTATGCATCGCAGTGGTGCTTGTGTCGCTCGTAGTCTGGGACCGCAACAGAGCTCAGCAGGTGTACAGACTCCTGCTGCTTGCACAGTGTGCCGCCGTGCTGGCTCTCGGGTCATTCCTATACGACACACTTGTCGCCAGGACGCTGGGCCTGCCTGCGGCTTCGGCCCAGTTCCTTCCCGTCGGGCTGACGGCATTGGCGGCATGGGCCGTTTCAGCCTTGGTGCGGCTGTTTCCTCGACCACCCCTGTAATCTGCGTGCGCCCAAATGAGGCCGCATCAGTAGTAGGGCACAGAAGATGTTCGCATCGCAGCTATTTTCAAGGATCACCTCCCCGCCTTGGGGTAGTAAAGCGCCTCAAGGGTGACGGGAGAGAGCGAATTGGCCCTCTTCGATGAAGTAGCGGGTCACTGCGACCCCCTTTTGCGACACGCCGCTCGGTCGGTTCGTCGTCAGGTTGAGTGGGTGCTGCCCTCCTCGCACCTGCTTTGGGTCAGCGGCGGACCTTGGATGCCGCACGGCCGCATGCACCACGTCGGTGGCGGCACGGGGCCACGCCGTCACCGGCGTGGACATACGAGCGCTCCTGCGCCGCACGGAAGCCGCGATGGCCAGGTTGGGCAGGGCTGCGGCGGCAGGAGCCGTCGGGGGTTGGAGCTGCCAAACCCGGGCACAGGGAGCGGAGGCCCTCGAGGCGGCATTCCGAAGCGCCCTACGCTCGCTCCGCCCCCTGGCCCACAGACTCCTTGCATATGCTTCGGACATCGCACCGCTCGCACGTTTGAGGATGGGGCGCGGCTGGAAATCTTCCGGCTGCGATCCCCCTGAACGCCGTACGCGCAACCTGCTCGGCGACACCGAGCGCGGCGGCATCGACGGTCACAGCGCTGCTCTCGTTCGTGAGGACACGATCTACGCGGGCGCTCTTGACTCTTCTGCCGGTGCGGTGAATGCCCAGGCCATACAGGCGAACCTGGAGCTCGGCTTGCGCGGGTGCCTCGCCGTCATCCAACGCGGTCTTGTAATCGACGACCGTCAGGGAATCGTCCGACTCGTCCAGGAGTACGTCAGCCCGGGCAAGCACCAGGGCCCGCTCCTGCCCGTCAAGCGTGAACTCGATGCGGGACTCTGCTTCCACCGACCGCCGGATGTCGTCCGCATGTGCCCTCAGATAGCGTTCTAGGAACGTTTGCGCCCGCTCGGCGACCGCCAAAGTATCACGCGCGGTCCGAAACGGCAGGTGAAACTCCGCTCGAATCACCTCGTCCAGGAGGGCAAGCGGCTCCCGGGCCTCGGCCCGGGACCTTTGCGCAATGACATGCAGCACATGATGGACCGAACGGCCGAATCCGATGTCCTGGCGAAGCGGAGATTCGAATCCCCACCGGTTGCGCAGCCTGAATTGACGCGGACATCTCAGATAGGTCAGGAGTTCCGTGACGCTCAGAGCGTGCATGCGCTCCTCGGCACCCTTGCGTGGACGCACCGGGAGACGGCCACGCGCGGCTTCGTCCATCGGAGCCTCTTCCGCAATCCCTGTCTCTCGCAGGAAGCGCGAAGCTGAGGCTGCCTTCTTGAGACCGCTGAAGCGGGAGAGGAACAGTACGTCCCGTGCCCGCGTGATCGCGACGTAGAACAGCCTGCGCTCCGCCTCCTCGCCACCCTCGTAGCGTTCGGCGTCGAACAGGCTGCGATCGAGCAGCCAGTTTTGCGTCCTGCCGGCCATGGTCGACGGAAAGCGCCTGTCCGACAGGGCAGGCACGAAGACGACGGGCCATTCAAGCCCCTTCGCCTGGTGGATCGTGCCGAGAAAGACGGCATCCGCTTCCGGCAGAACGTCGGGTGTCTGCTCGGAGTACGCGCCAGGCCCGGTCGCATGCCCGGTGATGTACCATGCGAGGCCGTTCAGCATACGGCTCCAGGTTGGCGCGTTACCGCCCCGGCGGGCTGCCGCCTGGAAGTCGGCCACGACCTTCGAGAAGCGGGCAAGGTTGGCAAGGCGCACCGCGTCCTCGGGCACTTCCGTGTCCCAGCTGTCGACGCCAAGATCCCGCCACAGATCGTAAAGCGCCTCTACGAGGTCCTGGTATTCACCACCATGAAGACGCTGCTTGAAGGCCCGCGCAAGGGCGTCGGGAAACTCTCCCGGCCACGCCGAGAGCGCCGTCGCGAGCAGTTCTTCGCCTGCCAGGCCGCCCTCCCACCGCAGGTCGCCGATCCAGGCGAAAAGGCAGCCCATGGCGAGCGCCTCCGGCCGCCGGAAGAGCCCGAGCTTGCCCGCGACGAGATACGGGATGCCAAGCTCCCTGAAGGCGGAGACGAAGGGGTCACCGGATGTGCGGATGCTCCGCAGCAGGACCGCGACATCGCCGTAGCTGAACTCTCCCTGCTCCACCCCCCGCTTGATCGTCCCGGCAATTTCCATGGCCTCGCGCTCAGGTGAAGGTTCCATCACCCTGGCCACAAGGCCTGGCTGTGCCGAAGCGAGCGGCGCCATAGGGGCGCGCAGCTCGGCCTCTCCGAACGCGGAGGCCAGGGCGTTGGCGGCGCCGACCACAGACGACACGCTGCGCCGGTTGACCGCCAACCTCTGCGTTGCCGCGGCGAAGTGCTCGGCGAAGCGGTCGAAGCACGCCGGGTCCGAGCCCCGCCACTCGTAGATGCACTGGCGCGGATCGCCCACGACGAAGCAGGTCTCGGCACCGTGCTCGGTCAGGGCGTAGATGAAGCGCTCCTGCAACCGGTTGATGTCCTGGAACTCGTCGATGATCAGATGCCGGACGGGAAGCTGCCTCTGATCTGCGGCAACGTGCGTCAGCGCCTCGTGGATCAGCAGTCCAAAGGTGGTCAGGCGGTTGCCGGCCAGCAAGGCCCAGTAGTCGCGCACGCGTGACGCGAACTTTCTGTGCTCCTCGTCTGCCGCCGCCTCGCGTATCGCGTCCAGAGAGATCATCTCGTCCAGTACCACGGACTGGGACCTGAGAAAGTCGTGGCACGCCCTGGAGTAGGGACCCGCCTTGCCGAGCCCGAGGGCCCAGCCGTGCTGCATCAGGAACGCCATCTCCTGATTCTCGTCCAGGACTGTGACATTTCCATAGTCGTAGCGCTCGGCGAGCAGTCTTGCTGCGTAACCATGGATCGTCCCGACGTAGACGTCCCCCAAGCGTTGGAGGATCCCCTCCGGCAGCCATGCCTCCGCCCTCTGGTAGAGGCGGTCCTTCATTTCGAGCGCGGCGCGTTCCGTGAACGTGAAGGCGACGATGGATCCTGGCTCCGCACCGCTCTGCAAGTGGTGTAGCATGCGTCGGGTGAGTGTCTCCGTTTTGCCGGCGCCGGCCGCCGCAATGACTCGGACATGGCGTGCGTCAGCACCTGCGGCCGCCGCCTGGTCACCCGAAAGTCCCGACAGGATAGGATTCATGACTTGCAAGAAGGCGCGCCTCCTTCACAACGGACGATATCGCCTTCGCCCTTTACGCCCTACCTCCTTCCGGCAACACAACCTTTCTCTTCCTCGTATCGGGCCTTTGCGGAAGGGATCCCTCATTAGCGGTCATGCGCCCGCAGGCGTCGTTCAGTGGCCAATCCCCTGTGCCCCACGGCGCATGCGAGCTGCGACCTGACTCCGAACCATCAGGTGTTGGAGCCACGAGTCGAAGCCGCGCAACGTGGAAGACCAGGCCGTGGTCACCCGTCTTGGCGGGCCCACCCAGGCGGAGAACCGTGGCGCGGGCGCTTTGCCCAGCCGTCACTCCTCTGGCAGGCCGAGAGGAACACGAACTTCTCTGTGAAAGCGCAGGCGATCTATCACCGCCTGCGCTTCTGCTCGGGTCAGTAGGTCAATCCTTGCCGCCACGGGCTTCAACCGGCGCCGGTCAACAACTTCGTGACGTAGGCACGCTGCTTCGGTGTCGCCGAGCAGCAGACCCGTCAGTCGGGGTTGCTTTCCTTTGGGCACCCGGACTGACATCGGGGTCATCGCCATGCGGGGGCCGCTTCGTTTCCCGGCTTGATCTTGGCCGTGGGGAAGAGCTCGAAGCTCGCCGAGATGGTTTGTGCGACCTCTCGGCACGTCTCTTCCGACGCTTCTCCGCTCCCACCGAGGGACGTGAAGTAGTCATACAATGCATTTGTGTCACTGAACACCGGGCAACTGCATTCGTCGGCTCTGAACCAGTCAGGTGCGACGAAGACGACTACCGGGGCGACACGGATGCAGAAACCCATGGCGGCCAGGTACTCTCGTAGAGCCTTTGCATGCCAGACTGCTTGGCGCGTCGGGCTCACGTCCACCCTCTGCCATCAGCGCTTCGACTTGATCTTCCACACGTCCCGATAGCCCCGCACTGCTCCGCGCCAGTTCTTGGTCTCGATCGCCACCACTGCGTCAGGTCCCACGGCGATGTGATCGATCCGCATATACTCGCCCGGCTTGCGCTCAAGGACCACGTCGTTCAGGTAGCACCAGGGACGCGGCAGCCGTCGCAACACCCTCGCGATCTTGGACTCGCCGCCCTGACCCTTCTCCCAATGCCGAAGGTCTTCGTCCAACAACCCAAGACGCGCCAGGGGCGCGACCACCCTACCAAGGACGGGATGCTCCTTCTCCATGCGATGGACTGCCTCGCTGCGGCGATGGCTCTCATGCTGCAGAATGGCACGCTCAAAGCGCCTTCGCACCTCGTCGTTCTGCCTAAGCAGTTCAGCCAAGCAGGCCACCTCCTCACTCCAGGGCCCAGCTTCTAGTGACGACCGGACCTCCAAAGCACTTGCTGTCACGGCTCTCGATTAGCTCACGTGCAGAAACTCCGCGTACCGCTCCGCAAGCCGATCGCGATCCGGGCGCGCACTCCGCGCCGTCGGCACGACCAAACGGACGCCGTTCATCTCCTGGAGCCCGTGAAGGAGCATGGGGCCGTCAGTTTCGATCTGTACATCCGGTCTTACTGCGACCACCAGTTCTGGGGACACACCTAAGAGATTCTGATCGTACGCGGCGTGGTGGATCTTGCACAAGCACAGTCCGTTGATCACCTCTGGAACGCCTCGCGGATGGCTGTCCGGAAGGATGTGTGCCGCGTCCAGCAGAGCGTCGCGCTTTAGTCGGCAGATAGCGCACTGGTGCTCATATGCTTGTAGGACCTTCGCTCGAAAGAGAGGCTGGTGAACCCGTTGGCGGGTTAGCCGCTCAACGTAAGCCCGCTGATCCAGGTCGACCGCGGCGCCTGGCACGGCCAAAGTCTGCGCCCTGTCTGGGGCAATCACGAACTCCAAGGCGCGCGGATCTTCGCCAACAATCCAGACCGGATACACGGGGACGTACTGTCCGGGCGCTGCTCCAATGAACCAAATCAACGGCAGCTTGTATTCAAATGCACGGCGCAGTGCAACATTCTCGGGATGGTCGGGATCAGTACCCCTATACTTGTACCTTGGTAACCCGTCGACTCCGACCGAGTCGTCGTAGGGAGGTCGTTCACCCGGAGGCGTATACGTCGTGCGGATCGAAAGTGCTGCCGAAAGCTGCGCTGGCTTGCGAATACCGCGTTGCCTATCCATCAACGCGAGGGCGACACCGTCGTAAACAAACGTCCGCAACTCATCAAAACCGAACGCACGAGATCTGCTGGGGTCCCGAGACAAGAGCCAGTCCATGGCGACCTCGCGGACGCGCTGCTCATACTGCACGTCGACCATGGGCCCCACCTTCCTGCCTCGGCAACAGGTCCGGGGATGTGGATCCGGAGGACATCGTCTTGACTTTTCGCGAAGTTGAGGGCGACCCCTGCTTACTGCCAAAGCGCAACCTTCAGCGATCTGCGACCGACCTCTCGTATAGAGGGTTCGGGACTTGTCCCGGACCCTCTATACGAGGGGTTGCCTAAGGGATTCAAAGCATCTGGCTTATCTCTTTGGTAATTTCGAGAAGGGCAGAAACGTGTGGACGCATCGCATCTTCCGTCCAGCGAAATAGAGGTCCTGAGATGGATATCGCGCCGACTACTTCTCCCTGCTGGCCAAAGACCGGCGCTGCGAGCGCAGCCACGCTCTTGGCAGACTCCTCCTGACTCATCGCGTAACCGCTCTCACGCGTGAGCTGGCAAAGCTTCTCCACACGCTGACGCGTCTCGTCCGGAAGCCCGGCGAGGACGCGTTCCTGTTCGCGCTCAGGTAGAAACGCCAGGATCGCACGGCCACTAGCCCCTGCATACAGCGGGACCCGCCGACCGATTCCGACGCGGCGCCGAACCTCCTGCGCACTCTCCGCTTCCAGAACGCACACCCGTGCCTGCCCGCTTGCCACGTGGTACGTAACCGTCTCCTGAGTCCGGTCACGCAACAAGTGCAGGTAGGGTTCAATCACGGGTGCGATCGACATGGTTGACAAGATCCTGTTCGCGTAGTCCATCATCCGCCAGCCCAGCGCGTATCGGCGTGTTGGCATCTCCTGAAGCACCAGCCCACGGCTCTTCAGGGTCGAAAGCAGCCGGTGCGCTACTGCCGGGCTGAGATTGACCGCATCGGCTATTCTTGTGAGCGTTTGGGGCTCATCGACGGTCGCAAGGTAATCTAGGACGTCGATCGCCCGTTGCAATGTCAAAGATGTCTCGGTCACCTACTGGCCTCCCGTCACGGTAACGCGCAATGCAACTACGTCTCACTTACGGCCGTCCGCTTTGGGGTGTGAATGAGATAGGCGTCCATCACTGCCGGATCCTGCTGTACCGAGTACGGGTCCCCCTCGGCGATTACTGCGCCTCGATCCAGCACGACCACCCGGTCCGCCACCTGCATGACAAATCGCAGGTTGTGGTCAATCAGGACGATGGTCAGGCCCTGGGCCCGCAAGTCTTTGATCAGTGCGGCCACCTCACCAGCCTCACCATGCGTCATGCCGGATGTCGGTTCGTCGAGCAAAAGGACCTTGGGCTTTGCGGCCAACGCGCGCGCGATCTCCAGCCGCCTCTGGTACCCATACGGCAGCGACTTGGCATCCCGGTCGGCCACCTCGCGAAGGCGCAACATCTCAAGCAGGCTGTCGCCCAGTTCGGCATCCACGACGGCAACGTTCTCATGCACCGTCATGCCGCCAAAGAGACGGAGATTCTGGAAGGTACGCACGACGCCCTTCTTGACGATCTGATGCGACGCGAGGCCTGTGATCGCATCATCACCCAAGCGGACCTCGCCGGAGTCAGGCCGAATTACGCCGCTGATCACGTTCAACAAGGTGGTCTTGCCCGCCCCATTCGCGCCTATTATCGCCAGAACCTCCTGCGCATGGGCTGAGAGCGTAACGTTGTTTAGGACGTGAATGCCGCCGTACCGCTTGCGTATCCCCTTGATTTCGAGCGCAAGCCCTTGCTGGATCTGTACGCCCTTTCCTTTGCGCGCCCATGTCCGGCGCGTGATCGCACGCCTCAGGCGCACGGTGGTCACGAGGCCTTGCCGACGCACCAGCACGATCACAATGACCAGTGCCGAGTACACAAGCAATTGGTACGTCGCAAGAAACTGCACTAGCTGTGGCACAAATCCCGTCAGGACGCCGCCCACCACAGACCCGGCCGTTGTCGTGCTGCCACCGAGAACTGCCGCCATCAAGAACTGGTTCATCTGTTGAATGCCAAACTCCGTCGGCCCTACATACGTGAGGTACCCAGCGGAGAGGACCCCGGCAAGACCGGAAATCAGCCCACTCGTCACCTGCAGCGTCAGCGTAAGGCGGGGCACGTTCACGCCTACGCAGCCAGCCGCCAACTCGTCCTGTTCCACTGCCCGGATACGCTCCCCGAGCGGGCTGAACTCGACGAGAACCACAAGTGCAATCACGGCCACCGTGATCGCTAGTGTAACAGGGATGGTGGTGACCAAAGGCACCCCGATGAGCCCCTGCGTAGCTCCGAGCGGTGCGAAGTTTTGTACGAACACCTGGATGATCTCCGCCATGCCAAGCGATGCAATGGCAATGACCAAGCCGCGCAGCTTCGCGGTGAGAGCGCCACCGAAAAGTGCCACAAGCCCGGCGAGCAGGATGCCAGCCAGCGCTGCGACGACGGTTGGCGTACCATGTATCGTCAGATAGGCAAAGGTGTAGGCGCTTGTGGCCATTGTGCCGATCGGCAACAGAAAGAGAACTCCGGTCGACATCGGCAAGTAAATGCTGATCGCCATCAGGACGTCGATACCGGTGATGATCAGGGCCGAATTAAAATCGATGTTCATGCCCTAACCTCACGCGATACGCTGAAGAGGCCCTTCGGGCGAAACACCAGGATCAGCACGATCAGCCCAAAGGTGATCGCGTCCTGGTAACTTGAGGAGAGGTAGGTTGTCGCAAACACCTGGCTCGTCGCCAGGATAAATGAGCCGATGATCGCCCCTGGTATGCTGCCCAGACCACCGAACAGGATGACCGCCACGGCGGTAAACTCGATCTGGCCGCCTATGAACGGGGTAATGTACTGGAAGATCACCGCAAGCAGCACCCCTGCCCCACCAGCAAGCGCGGAGGAGATCACGAAGCTGAGGCGCACCATGAGGTTCACCGGAATGCCGAGAAGTCTGGCCGTTTCGTGGTCGTCGGCAGTGGCGCGCAGGGCACGTCCCCACCGTGAACGCATCAGGAAGATCTGGAATGCTGCGCCGATCGCCACCGCGAGTCCCAGCAGCAGCAGCTGGAAACCGAGGGAAGAGCCATTGCCTACCACCCGCTGTCCGTACGCCACAGGGTGACCCGAAAGGAAAATCACCTTGAGGGACTCCTCGATCAGGCTACTCAGCGCAAGTCCCGCAACCAAGATGAGATGCCCACTGTTGCGCATCCAGCGGAAGATCCCCTCGTAGATGGCAAGTCCCAACAACCCGGTCACCAAGGTTCCGACCAGCACGCCAACCACCAGGTTCGGCACAAGCAGCGTCGTGAGGTAGCCGCAGTAGGCGCCAACCACCATCACGTCAGCCTGCGCGAGCTGCAGAACGCCAGACACTGAATAGAGGAACGTCAGGCTAATGGACAGCAGCGCGTAGACGCCGCCCAGCACCAGTGAATTGACAATCTGCGTGGTGAACAGTGACAAGTTCACACCCCCCCTAGATAGCTCTCGCGCACGAACTCGCTATCGGTCAGCGCCTCGCCAGTTCCTTCCGCCACGTTGTTGCCGGTCTCCAGGACGTACACGTAATCCGCGATCTCAAATGCAAGGTTCGTGTTCTGCTCCACGAGTAGGATCGTCGTCCCGGCATGTTTCAGATGTTGTAGCGCTTCCAGCACGTTTCCCGCCGCTTTCGGCGACAGTCCCATGGAAGGCTCGTCCAAGATCAGGAGGCGCGGGCGCGCCATCAAGGCCCTGCCAATCGCCAGCATCTGCAGTTCTCCGCCGCTCAGCAGCCGCGCTGCTCGGCGACGCAGCGGCAAAAGCATAGGAAACTCCTCGTAAATATGTGCGAGCTGGCTACGGATTTCAGTTTTCTGCGTGTGGCCGCCTACGAGGAGATTTTCCTCCACTGTCAGAGTCGGCAGCAGACCACGCCCTTCGGGGACGAGTCCGATACCTAGCCGGACTCTCGCCTCTGTTTGCAGACGTCCGAGATCGCTTCCTTGAAAGATCACACGCCCCGAGGTGAGGCGGACGAGGCCCATTACCGACTTCGCCAGCGTCGTCTTACCCGCACCGTTCGCTCCAATGACTGCCACGGCCCGTGACTGCGGAACCTCGATCGAGACGCCATGCAGAGCCTCAATTCCGCCGTATCGTACCACGACGTTCTGCAGCGTGAGCATGCTCCTGCCCCCCCAGCGGACATGTCGTCAGCGGCTGCCTACCGAGTCCCATGAACGCCAGCGTGCGTAGGCGCGAAGGTAGCCAAGCACGCGCGCTGCGCGCTCCGGCATCGGCAGTACCGGGACACCCGCCTCTTGATAGACGGTCATGGCCTTTGGCGCAAGGAACTCCGCACCCATGCGCACCACGACCAGAGGCTTCTGCGCACGGGCCCGCAAGGCGACCAGCCCCTTTGCCATCACCTCCGCCGGCGGATCTGCATTCGTCGTGAGAAGGATGATACCGGCGTCGACGTCCGCGTCCTCCAACACGGCCTCGACCACGTCGGCGAACGTTTCCGGGTGCGCCGTCACCTGGGCTGTAACATCCACCGGATTTGATATGGTACCGTACTGCTCCACGAGAGTTCGGAGCCTCGTCACGGTCGCCTCGGCAAATCGAGGCAGATGCAGTCCTGCGGCCACGAGGGCATCCGCCAGAATGCTGTTCGCACCCCCAGACGTCGAAACGACCGCCACGCGATCCCCCAAGGGCACCTTGCCATCGGCAAACATCGGCAGCACGTCCAGCAGATCTTGTAGTTGGTCTACGCGGATAACGTGGTGGCGCCGGAAAAAGTCAGAATACAGTGCATCATCCCCAGCCAGGAGTCCTGTGTGGCTCCGCACTGCCTCCTGGCCCTCGTCCGACCTGCCTGTCTTGTACGCGACGACCGGCTTGCCGGCGGCGAATGCTCGCTGTGCCGCTTCTGCAAACCGCGCCGGATCGTGAATCGACTCGATGAAGGTGCCGATCACGCGTGTCCCGGCGTCCTCGACCAACGCCTCAAGAAAGTCTGCCAAATCGAGATCGGCTTCATTTCCCGTCACGATCCAGTGGCTCAAGCCCACGCCCTTCTCCCAGCACCGGCCAGCGAGGCAACCGCCGATCGCACCGCTCTGGGTCACGAGACCGATCACGCCGCGCGGAGGCTCTTCAAACTCGAGCGCCATGCCGATGCTAAGGAAGCTTCGCGAAGACTGGGCCACCACACCCGCCGTGTTTGGTCCGATGAAGCGAAACCCGTCCGATGCCTGCTTGAGGGCCTCCTGCAGAGCTGCGCCGTTCTCGCCCGCGTCGGCGAAGCCCGACGCGTACACGATGCCCCGGGCAATCCCGTGGGCACGACACTCGGCGATCACCGCGGGCACGCGCGGGGCGGGCACCGCGATCAATGCGACGTCGACCGGTTCAGGTAGGTCACGCACGCTTGCCACCCAACCCTCGGCCTCTCCCGCATGGCTCGGGTTAACGTAGTACACGCGACCCGGATAGCCGTGCATGGTGACGTAATGCGTCAGTCGCCCTCCTGCCTTGCCAGGGTCGCCACTCGCACCGATGATCGCAAGGCTGCGCGGTGCCAGGATTCCCCGTACCTCCGCCGCTGCCGACGCTCTACTGACCGGGAGGGCTCCGCGGGGCGGCAACACGGCAACGCGAGCGTCTGCCACGCCGCACCCCTTCCCGCTCCCCCAGACAACCAGCGGATTGATCTCCACCTCGGTGACTTCTGGAGCAAGTTGCATGAGTTCGCCAACAGACTCGACCAAGCGCCATAGAGCGTCGAGGTCTACGGCCGGCTCTGCTCCTCGCCAACCGTCCAGCAGCAGCGGACCGGTGCGCAGCGCCTGAAGCCGCCGCTGCAGCTCCTCGGGCGAGCGTGGCCACAGTCCGTAGTTCGTGTCTCGGGTGAGTTCCGCCGTCGTGCCGCCCATGCCGATCAGCAATGCGGGCCCAAAGACATGGTCGCGACGCGCGCCGAGGAGCAACTCCATTCCGGCCGGCAGCATCTCCTGCACGCTGTAGGCGAGGGGAGCGTGCAGCCGGTCCGCCATGGCTCCAGCAGCCACCTCCACTTCGTTCGCAGAACGGAGACCCAACGCCACCAGGCCCGCATCGCTCTTGTGGACGTGAGAGGGTGTCAGACCCTTGAGCACAACAGGATAGCCGAGCTTGTCGGCCTGCGCCGCCGCCTCGCGCGGGCTTTCGGCGCGCAGTTGTGCGGGTACCGCGATCGCATGCGCCTTCAGGAGCTCCTTCGATTGCCATTCGTCCAGCCAGCGGGTTTGAGTGTTGGCAGTGTCCGACCACTGCGCCCCACGCGCAGTCATACGCGTACCGGTCGCTGCGGAAAGCGCCTGCCGAAGACTTCTTCTGCTATCTTGTTCTTCTGCATCTCAACCGAGCCGCCGGCGATCATCCAGCCACGCACGCGCCGCAGGATGTATTCGAGCGGGTACTCCTTGGAATACCCGTAGCCCCCGAAGATCTGCAGAGCCTCCGATGCAACCTCAAAGGCGGCCTGATTGGTGAACGCCTTCGCCATCGAGGTGTTGATGAGAAGAGGGTTTCCGTTCTCGTCAAGTTCGGTCGCCGCGCGATAGATCAGCAAGCGGGATGCGTCAAGTTTCATCTTCATGTCGGCGACTTTCCACTGGATGCCCTGGAACTCGGCGATGGGCCGGTCAAACTGCCGACGCTCGAGCGCGTGGGCCACGGCGAGATCAAAGGCGTGTTGCGCCAGCGCCAGAGCCCTGGTCGCGTTGCCCAGGCGCTCCACGTTGAAGATCTGCATTTGGCGCCGGAAGCCGTCGCCATCGAGGATCACGTTTTGGATGGGCACCCGGCAATCGTCGAAATAGAGCATGCTGAAGGCCTCGCCTGACATGTAGCGCTGCGGGTTGCCAACCTGGAAGCCAGGAGCGCCACGCTCGACAAGCACGGCTCCGATGTGGGAGGACTTCGGGCCGAAGCGCACCCAGACGACAAAGTACTTCGCGTGGGGAGCGTTGGAGTTGAACGTCTTTGATCCGTTGATCACGACTTCCCCACCGTCGATGCGAGCGGTGGTTCGCAGGTCCGTCAGACTGGAACCCGCCTCGGGCTCGGTCATCCCCGCTGTGATGATGGCGTCGCCGGCAAGGATCTCAGGCAGCACCTTGAGCTTGAGATCTGGTGTCCCGAATTGCCCGAGCACACGGATCGCACCAAAATTGGCGGCCTGCAGTACATCGGCGGTGTGAGGGCAGACCCGGGTTATCTCTTCGAGCACGATCAGTGCATCCAACAACGGAATTGCGTGGCCGCCGTCCTCCTCAGGCAGCACCATACCAGTAAGGCCCTGCTCCGCGAGCACCCGTGCGTTCTCCCAGGGGTACTCGTCACGATCCTCCCACGTATAAGCCTTCGGCCCAAACCGACTGATTGCCATGCGCCGCACCGAATCGCGCAGTGCCTGCTGGTCGGGATCCAGGGAGAAGTCCATAGGTATCCTCCTTTACGAGGGGTCGTCCCTCAGGTCTCGACCTCGAACGCTGGGAACGTCACCCCGTATTCATGGCCAAGCGCCGCTAGGCGCTCGAGAAGATCTGGAGACGGCGCAGGCAGGTCCTCATTGCCCTCCGCCTCTTCTTCGATCTCACCTGGCAGGCTGATCCGCTTGGCACCTGCCATGAGGCGGCTGCCTCGCAGTGCCCCCTTCAGGTCAGCCATGCTCTGGTCGTACTCCTGTTGCGCCCGGAACTGCTGCGGGTCGAGCACAATCAGCAGCTGTCCCAGACCTTCGGGCATGTCATCGGAGACGTCGCTTGCGCTGTCCCGCTCCCCAGACAGCACCCCAGCCATCACTCCCGCCACAAGTGCCAGGCCGTAGCCTTTGTGGGCGGCGAAGGGCGCCGACGGCCTGACTTCCCCGGCGTCCTCCGCGAAGCCTATGTCCATCACCACCGGACGTTCGACGTCCGGCGCGGCGATCGCCCAGGCGGCGTCCCCAACCTCCGGTGACAGGCCACCGAAGGGCAACAGCCGCCGCGGGCCGGATGCCATCAACATGCCAACCAGTCCACGTTGTGCTATTTCCCCAACATATCTGCCCGCCGCCCCGATCTCGCCGCTGCGCCGGATTGCAACGCAGGAGAATCCACTTGGGCGAACCGCATCGAGAGCGACGCCGACAGCGTGACGCATGGCGACCACACCCAAGGCGTCGTCCGCGTCAAGTACGGTCACGATGCCAAAACGCCGCACGATCTCGACATGCGGCGACGGGTTGCTGCCCCCTGCCAGCAGGCGCCCGACGATGTCCGGCAGCCAAGCCATGCCGTAACGATGGATGCCCATCACATCCGCCTCGAGCATTGCCCGAGCCACCGTGAGAGCGTCTTCGGCGCCCAGGCCAGCTGCCTCCAGGCAGCCTCTGACAAAGGAGCCCAGCGTTGTCGTGCGACGGCCTTCAGGCAAGGCGGAATTTGTAGCCATACCGCACGACCCCCTCCTCCACGTAGATCCGCCGCACCACCATCATGACTTCCTTGCCGACCTGCAGGTCGGAGAACGTGCAATCGACGAGTTGCGCCACCACGCGCGGTCCTTCCGCAAGTTCAACGATGGCCACGATATAGGAACCCGTGAGCGCGGCCTGTCGCGCAAACTCCGGTGGCGCGCCGCCAGGCGCGATCTCCGTGAAGGTGTAGATCTTGCCGCGGCCCGAAAGTTGCGCTTCATCAAAGCCATCTCTCGAACCGCAATACATGCACGCGCCTGCCGGTGGGAAGTTAACGCGTCCGCAACCGCGGCAGCGTTGGCCTAGCAGACGGTACCGTTGGCCGACCGACCGCTGGTACATGGGCACCGAAACGTGCGCTCCCAAGTTCCTTGCCTCCTTCACCTGGCCGGCGGACCGAATGCACCGCGCAACTTGAGGTACTGAAGGTAGTCGATGTACCCCGCACGGTCGTCTACGGCCCTGCGCCAAACGTCGCGCGGCGACGACGCAGCCCGCGGCAGCGCCTCCAGGCTCAAGCAATGGCAGCCCTGGCCGGAGCCGTAGGCGACAAGAAGGATGCGTTCGCCGGCCTGTGCCCGATCGAGCGCAGCGACCAGGCCGAGCAGGGGTAGCGCTGCTCCGGCGTCGCCTATCTCCCGCGCAAGGGAGATCTCCTCTGTCTCACCTGGCGCACAGCCCAAGCGTGCAGCGGTGCCGCGAGGTGCCACCAGGTAGCGGTAGTCCGACGTGCTGCGTCCGAGTTCTAGCAGAAGCCGCTGTACAGTGCGGCTGATCAGCCCGGCTGCGCCCTGCTCGCGATAGCGCGGCAGGCCGAGATCCTCAAGTCTTTCAGCTCCCCGAGGGCGAAAACGCACGCCCAACTGCTCAGCCGCCGCCGAAAGCTCGGCCTCCACCGTGCAGATCGCTTCGTTGCGGGGACCGAGCACAAACGCTGCAGCCCCTGCGCCGAGCGCGTGCTCGATATCGGACAGCGGATCCGCCTGCGGAGCGTCGGAGGCAACCACGAGTGCCGCGCCCTCACTGCGGGATGCGAGCCTGTAGACCGCAGAGAGCAGCGCCTCTCCTCCGGCCTTCGTAGACGCGGTATGTTCGGTACTGTAGATCGTCTCGCGAAGTCCCAGCATGGTGCCAAGCGCGCCGCTCTCCACCTTTTCGTCGTACGGCAGGCTGGTTGACGCTAGCGCGAGCGTATGGATGGACTGGCGGTCGCCGCCCATGGCTTCCCACGCCGCCACAGCACCTGCAGCTGCCTCTGCCGCCATGGTGAGTGCATCTTCGTCGAAGCCGGGCACGGCCTTGACCTGGACCTCCGCCGACGCGAAGCGGCCCCAGGCCTTCAGCACTTCCTCCTTGCGCAGCCGCTGACGTGGAACGTATGCGGCATAGCTGAGGACACCCAGGTCGTTCACCAGCCCTCCCCCCCTTCGTAGATGCAGACAACCGCCGTCCCGCCGATGCCGCCGATGTTGTGGGTGAGCGCGAGTCCGCCACGGCGCACTTGGCGCTCGGGCGCCTGCGCTTCACCACGCAGTTGGTTGAACACCTCGTAGGCCTGTCCGACGCCAGTTGCGCCCAGCGGGTGCCCCTTCGCCTTCAGCCCCCCGCTGAGGTTCACCGGCAGGCGGCCCTCCGCCGTCGTCGCTCCCTCCTCGATGAGGCGCCACCCCTGGCCCGGCTGGGCGAATCCAAGATCCTCGTATGCCACGATCTCAGCGATCGTGAAGCAGTCGTGGACCTCCGCGAAGGCGACGTCGCCTGGTCCGACTCCCGCCATGCGATAGGCATCCTCCGCAGCCTTGCGGGATGCTCGCAGCGATGTCACCGAGTCACGACTGTGCAGGGCCAGATGGTCGCTGCCGCTACCAAAGCCACGCAGGAATACAGGCGCATCCGTCAGGGACCGCGCTCTCTCCTCGGAGGCCAGGAGGACGACGGCCGCACCGTCCGATATGGGGCAGCAGTCAAATACGTTCAAGGGATGAGCCACGGGAGGGCCGGCAAGAGCTCGCTCGAGGCTGATCGCGCGCCGTAGGTGCGCCTTCGGGTTCAACGCGCCATTGCGATGGTTCTTCACCGCAACGCGCGACAGCGTCTCTCGCGGCATCCCATAGTCGAGCATGTAGCGCTGCGCGGTTAGGGCGAACAGACCGGCGAACGTGAGCCCTGCCAGACGTTCAAACTCCGTGTCCCCAGAGACCCCCAGCCAGTACTTTGCCGCCGCAGACGAGAGGTCGGTCATCTTCTCCATGCCGGCAACGAGCACCAGGTCGTAGAGACCTGAGAGGATTGCCGTGACACCTGCAAGCAGCGCGAAACCGCCGGAGGCGCAGGCGTTTTCGAGGTGGTAGACGGGGATGGGTGGCAGCCCGGCATATCCTGCCACCAGTGCCCCAGGCTGGCCGATCTGAAAACCGCCCGAGCCGAGGGTCCCGACGTAGGCCGCCTGGATTTCGCGCGGATCCACGCCTCTGTCCACGCTCTGCATTGCGTCACCGAGCGCAGCGTTGAACATCTCCTTGATGCCGAGCGTCGGATGATCGCCGTATGGCGTCTGCCCGGCACCCACTATCGCCACCCGTCGCATCAGCTGTCACCGTCCCTTGAAGCGCGGCTGGCGCTTTTCGATGAAGGCGGCCACGCCCTCTTGCTTGTCTTCTGTGCCGAAGAGCAGTGCCTGCGCGAAGCGCTCGATCTCGAGTCCGCCCGTAAGGCTGCTGTCGATACCGCGTCGCACTACCCGCTTCGCCAGAGCGACGGCCAGTGGCGCCTTGCGCATGATCTCAGCCGCCATCACTCGCGCCGCAGACAGCAGTTCCGCGTGGGGAACCACCAAGTTTACAAGACCGATGCGTTCGGCCTCCACCGCGTCGATAATGCGGCCGGTAAGGATCAATTCCAGTGCCTTGGCAGCACCGACCAGGCGGGGCAACCTCTGCGTGCCGCCAGCTGCCGGGATCACGCCGAGATTCAGCTCGGGTTGGCCGAGTTTTGCCCGGTCGCTTGCAATTCGAATGTCGCAGGCCAGTGCGATCTCGCAGCCTCCTCCCAAGGCGTAACCGTTGATGGCCGCGATCACGGGCTGCGGGAGGCCCTCCAGGCGGTCCAGAACCCGCTGGCCGGTCGCGCTCAGACTCTCGAGCGCGTCGCGTGACTGCAGATGATTCTTGATGTCGGCACCAGCCACAAAGGCCTTATCCCCCGCGCCTGTCAGAATGACAACGCGCACGCTCTCATCGTCCTCGAGCCTGGCGCATGCGTCGCCAAGTGCCAGCCAGGTTTCACGGCGAACGGAATTCAGACGCTCCGGCGCGTCGAACGTAATCGTGCCGATCCCATCCTGTACCTCCAGGCGCACGTCGCTCATGGTCCGAACAACTCCCCGCCGCGATAGTCGTAGACTCCACGCCCCACCTTGCGTCCAAGGCGCCCCGCCTTGACATACTTGACAAGAAGCGGCGAAGGACGGAAACGCTCTCCAAAAGACGCGTGCAGGTGCTCGAGGACCGCGAGGCGCGTGTCGAGGCCCACGAGGTCGACGAGTTCGAAGGGGCCCATCGGGTGGTTCAGCCCCAGTTTCAGCGCCTTGTCGATGTCGCGCGCCGAGGCGACACCTTCCTGCAGCATGTGGAAGGCCTCGTTGCCAATGAGGGCGTTGATGCGGCTGGTGACAAACCCAGGAGACTCTGTCACCTGCACGGTCTCCTTGCCCATCTTCCGGCAGAGTTTCTCGGCCCTTTCATAGACCTCGTCCGAGGTCTCGAGCCCGCGCACCAGTTCCACTAGGCGCATGATGTGCACCGGGTTGAAGAAGTGCATGCCGATCACTCGATCCGCGCGCCCCGTGACGGCGGCCATCTCGGTGATGCTCTTTGCGGATGTGTTGGAAGCCAGGATGGTCTCAGCCGGGCAAAGCCGGTCAAGTTCCACGAACAACTGCAGCTTGATAGCGAGGTCTTCAGGCGCAGCCTCGATCACGATCGCCGCCTGGGAGGCAGCGGCCGGTAGGTCGTGTAGGAATGCAATCCTGTCCAGGGCAGCGTCCATCGCTTCCTGCGTAAGTTTGCCGCGCTTCACCCCGCCCTGCATGTTGCGGGCGATGCTTTCGCGCGCCTTGGCCAGCTGATCCGCGGACACATCGACCAGCGCAACTGTGCAGCCGCCAAGAGCGGCCGAATGCGCAATGCCGCTGCCCATGATTCCCGCGCCGACCACCGTAACGTTCTGCACTGGCTACCCCTCCCGGTGTAGGGCTCAACCGCGGATCCGACCCACCAGCTCTTCAGCGTGTGGCCGATCGACAGCTACCTGGATCAGCACGGGCCGCTCCGTCACCTGTGCCGCCTGGGCGAGGGCCACGTCCAGCTCTCGCTCCGTCGTGGCCAGGAAGCTGGCCGCACCGAGTGCCTCCGCCGTCAGATCTAGGCGCAGATCGGCGTGGAAGCGGACGCCGACGGCAGGCAGCTTCTGCTGCTTCTGCTTGACGCGGATCAGACCGAGTTCCTGGTCGGTGAAGGCGACGATGGTCACAGGCAGCTTCTCACGAACCATCGTCTCGATCTCGCCGAGGCGCATCAGCACGCTGCCGTCGCCGCTGAGTGCAAGCACGCGCCTCTTTGGATCGGCAAGTTGTGCCCCGATGGCCGCAGGAATGGCGTAACCCATGGTCGATAGTCCCTTCGAGACGTGGAACGTTCCCTCGCGTGACGCGGGCCAGAGATGTGCTGCAGCCGCGCAGGCCAAGCCGACATCGCATGCGACGATGCCGTCCGGCGGCAGCCAGCGCCGCAGCAACTGAACTGCCGCCGGTACACTGAGTCCCGTTGCAGGAATATCCAGTGCCTGGGACGCATGGCGCCGGTACGCCGCCACCATCTCGAAATCCCATGCCCCACCGGGACTCAGACTGCCAAGGGCATCGATGGCCTCGGCGATAGCACCTGTGCGCTCGTAGGCCGCAGCGTACACCTCGTCCTCGCGCGGGTAAGGACTCAGGTCGAAGACCGGTGCCGGGAGTTGCAGCGTGCCTGGCGCAAACTCGCCGGCGTCCGCGCCAAGCACGACGATGAGATCCGCCGCGCCGATCAGCTCCAGCTCGAACGGTGCACCTGCAAACGTGCCCGCGAACCATGGATGGTCGGCCGGCAGCGCGTCCTTCGCCTTGAGCGTCGTAAACACCGGCGCCTGCCAAGCCTCTGCGAGCGCCTGTAGTGCACGCCCGGCACGCGCCCGCACGACACCTCGCCCCGCCAGGAGCAGGGGTCGGCGCGCCGTGGATACGATGCGCGATGCCTCGAACAGGCCCTCTCCCGCTCCCTGGGCAAATAGCACATGCCGCGCAGGCTCTTCCCGGCGCATGCCATGCTGACCCACGGTTACCCTGTGCGCG
>JAJYSZ010000120.1 GCA_021793315.1 Bacillota bacterium
TCGCCGCCCACCACGATCGGGTAGTGGGCGCCAAGCTCGGCGCCGACCTCCTTGAGCGCCTGTTCCATGGTGGCCCGGTTCGCCGGGTTCTGGAAATCGACAAGCGGTTCGGGACGGTAGGGATCGATCACGTGTCTGCGCCGACCTGCCTCCCTGTGGCCCATGGGCCACGGTCGGCTCGCCTGCCCTTCTTCTCTGGATTGCCTTGGGCGGCCAGGTTGGAGGCATTTGCCGTATGACATTGTACCATGCGCCACCAAGCTTGACCGCATGCCGGGAAGGATGGCGCCTCATGCTAGGCCCCAGGAGGCGATGGGCATGAGGCGGATCGTGATCCTGGGCGCCGGCTATGCCGGGGTGCGCGCCGTGCAGGAGCTCAAGGCGTCGCTCGAGGAGCGCGAAGTCTGGCTGATCGATCGCCACCGCGGCCATGAGGTCCTGACGGAGATGTACAAGGTCGCGGCCGGCGACCGGAAGGCAGACCGCGTGGAGATACCCCTCCACCGTCTTTTGCCGCACCACCGCAACCTGAAGATCGTGCAGGCCGACATCGATGGGCTTGACTGGCGCAAGAGGGAAGTCCTGACGAGCCGGGGCGCGATTGCGTACGAGACCGTGCTGATCTGCCTCGGCGCGACGCCGGAGTACTTCCACATCCCAGGGGCCAGGGAGCACGCCCTGACCCTGCAGTATCTCGATTCCGCCGTGCGGCTGCGCCGGCGGTTGGATCGGCTGGCCCGCCAGGGAGGCAGGCACGTGGTGATCGTCGGCGGCGGGCTGACGGGCGTGGAGATCGCCAGTGAGATCGCCAGCAGCCACCCGGGGCGCTTCCACCTGACGCTCGCACAGGCCAAAGGCACCATCCTGCCGGAAGAGGACCCGAAACTCGCGGCCTATGCCGAAAGGGTGCTCGACGGCGCCGGGATCGACGTGCGACGGGGCGAGCCGGTCAAGCGCGTCCTCCCGAGGAGTGTCGAGTTGCAGTCGGGGGCCATGCTGCCAGCGGATCTCGTCATCTGGACGGGAGGGGTACGGGGCAACCCGTTGCCGAAGGCGGCCGGGCTGCCCGTGGACGAACGCGGTCGCGTCAAGGTGCGCAGCACCCTTGAGGTGGAGGGGCACCCGGAACTCTTCGCGGCGGGCGACGTCGCGGCCGTACCAGGTGCGGACGGCCATGTCCTGCCGCCCACGGCGCAACTGGCGGTGCAGGAAGGCCTGAGGGCGGCCCGCAACATCGTGCGGGTCATGGCGGGCGAGGAGCCGAAGCCGCTGCGGGCCCGCATCCTGGGCATGGCCGCGTCGCTGGGCGGCGGTCGCGGCATCGCCCACGTCGGCCGCTTCCGCCTGAAGGGGCGTGCGGGCCATCTGGTGCACGAGCTGGCCCTCCTGCGCTACCTCTACGGCATTGGCGGACTCGGGCTGCTGAGCCGCGAGGGCTACCTCAGCTGGACGCACCCGCCCGCCGCCGCACCGCGCCCGACCGGAGCGGACGCCGGCCAAAAGGGCGCTTCGGGGTCCTGAGGGCCCGCTACGCCCTGACGGCCACCCAGACCGCCGTGACGAGCGTATTCAGGAGCGCCGTCGGCAGGAGCACCTTCCAGCCGAAGGCCATCAGGCGGTCGTAGCGCAGCCGGGGCAGCGTCGCGCGCAGCCAGATGAAGAAGTACATGAAGAACGCGACCTTGATCAGGAACCAAAGCTCGGGCGGCAGCCACGGTCCGTGCCAACCTCCGAGGAAGAGCGTCGTCGCGAGGGCGGAGACGGTGATCATGTTGATGTACTCCGCCATCATGTACATCGCCCACTTGAGCCCGGTGTACTCCGTATGGTAGCCGGCGACCAGCTCGTTCTCGGCCTCCGGCAGGTCGAAGGGCGTGCGGTTGGTCTCGGCGACCATCGTGATCACGTAGATGATGAAGCCGAGGATCTGCGGGACGATGAACCAGAGGTGGTACTGCTTCTGGACGATGGTGTTGAGATCCGCGGAACCCGCGGCGATCAGCACGCCGGTGACAGCCAGCCCCATGGCCAGTTCGTAGGAGATGATCTGCGCCGTCGAGCGCAGCCCGCCGAGCAGGCTGTACTTGTTCGCAGACGCCCAGCCGCCGAGGATGAGCCCGTAGACCCCGAGCGAGGTCACGGCGAACACGAAGAGGATGCCGATGTTCGGTCCGGCGATCTGCATGGCCACCGTCTGCCCGAAGATGTGGATCGGCGGTCCCCAGGGGATCACGGCGAAGGCGACCAAGGCGGCGGCGAGCGAGACGAAGGGAGCCAGGAGGTACATCCTGCGGTCGGCGGCGGCGGGGATGATCTCCTCCTTGAGGGCCAGCTTGAGCCCGTCCGCCATGAACTGCATGACGCCGGCCGGGCCGAGGCGGTTCGGGCCCGGGCGGAACTGGAAGCGCGCCAGCACCTTGCGCTCGAGCCACGTCATGATGCCGAAGGCGACGAGCAGCAGCACGGCCGTGATCAGGCTTTTGACGATCAGGATGACGACGAGCGGCACGCTACTTCACCTTCCCCGCAAGCCCGCTTTCTGACGCCAGGACAGCGACCGCCCGACCAGCCCCCCGAAGCCCGATGCGCCACATGACGCTGCCCCGCGGCAGATCCGGGCGGACGCCCACCTCCGCCTTGCCCGGGCCGATCTCCAGGATGTGTCCTTCCGCCAGGTGCAGGGCCCCGGCGCGATCCGGCGCCAGGAAGATCCGCGGCGGCGGCACGATGGCCTGCACGAGCGGATCGGGCATGACGCCCTTGTGGAAGATGCTCGCGGCCACGATGGTCCCCGGCTGGCCCACATAGCCACCCCGGGGCGCTGGGCCGCCCGTGCGCCGATCGGCCGCGAAGAGCTCCGGGAGGTCGCGGCGCACCGCCTCGAGGACGCGGTCGTAGTCCCAGTCGTAGTCCAAAAGCTCCGCGAACAGGCGCCAGTCCTCCCAGACTTCGCCAGGCCGGGAGGCACCGGCGAAGTAGCGTTGGGCGCGACCCTCCATGTTGACGAAATGCCCGTCGGCCTCGACCCACGCGGTCAGCGGCAGGACGACGTCGGCGCGCTCCTGGAGGTCGCTCGGCACGAACCCTGCCACCGCCAGGAAGCGCAGGCGCGACAGGGCGGCCTCGAGGAGCTCCTGGTCCGGAAAGTCCCGCTTGTCCTGCGCCACGACGAGCAGACCGTCCAGCTCACCCTGCGCCGCTGCTTCAAGCATGCCCCGGGCGTCGAGCCCCGAGGGACCGGGCACAAGGCCGGCCGCCTCGGCGCCGTACGAGTTCGCGAGCCCGCCGACGACCATCGTGTAGGTGTCGCCCTGGCGCAGACGGTGGGCATCGGCGATCGCCTCGCTGATCGCCTGCCCGCGCCCGTTCCAGAGGATCAGCACCTTGCTGGCGCGCAGGAACGCTTGCCCGATCTCGCCTTCGCCCCGGCTGATGTCGCGCAGGGTCTTGGCCACGTCCTGGGTTGCAAGCTCCTGGTGCGGCATGTCGAGCATGTCCCGCCGCGCTGATACACTGACAATCTTGCGCCCGTTCCTGGCGACGTGACGCAGCCTGATGCCGAGCACCGGTGCTTCCTGGAGGAGCTCGACGTCCAGTGCCAGCACGAGGTCCGCCGTGTCGATGTCGTCGATGCGGCCCACCTGGGCTGGAGGAATCGCCGCCGTCAGCGGCTGCACCCGGTGATCCACGTGGGCGGTGCCGACCCCCTCCTGCAACCAGCGCCGCATGAGGTATTGCGCCTCGAGGGAGACGCGGCCGCCGCCGAGGGCGCCGACCGTGCCGGTCATGCCTCGCCTGAGGACGGCGATCGCCTCCCGCCAGTCGACGGGCACCTGTTCCCCGTCGCGGCGCACGAGGGGCCGCGTGAGGCGCGGCCCTTGGTGCACGAAGCCGTAGCCGAACCGGCCCCGGTCGCAGAGCCAGCCCCAGTTCACCTCGTCGCTGTCCCGCGACTGGATCCTGAGGACGTCGCCGTGACGGAGCGAGAGGGCCATGTGACAGCCCACCGGGCAGTGCGGGCAGATCGAGTCGACCTCGTCGAGGTCCCAGGGCCGGGCCTTGAAGCGGTACGGCCGCGAGGTGAGGGCGCCGACGGGGCAGATCTGGATCGTGTTGCCGGCGAAGATGGAGTCGAACGTGCGCCCCTCCGCGACGTCCACCACCGTGTGGTTGCCGCGCTCGTGCAGGGTGAGCGCGGGGTCGCCCGCCTCCTCGCGCATGAAGCGGATGCAGCGCAGACAGAGGATGCAGCGCTCCTGGTCGAGTTCCACCATGGGGCCGAGCTCCGCCGCCTTCTTCAGGTGGCGCTTCGGCTCGGCGAAGCGGGACTGGTTCGAGCCGTAGCGCATGGCGTTGTCCTGCAGCTCGCACTCCCCGCCCGCGTCGCAGATCGGGCAGTCCAGGGGATGCGTGCTGAGCAGGAAGTCCATGACGCCTTCGTGGGACTGCATCACGTCGTCCGTGTCGGTGCGGACGACCATGCCCTCCGCGACCGGCGTGGTGCAGGCGGGGACGAGCTTGGGCATCTTCTCGACCCGCACGAGGCACATGCGGCAGGCGCCGACGCTGGCGAGGCGCGGGTGGTAGCAGAAGACCGGGATCTCGATGCCAGCCTGCCTGGCCGCGTTCAGGATCAGGGTGCCCGGCTCCACCTGGACCTCCCGGCCGTCGATCGTCAGGCTGATCACTGCGCCACCTCCTCGAGCGGGTGGTCCTGCGCGGCGATGCAGGACACAAATTCGCCGCGGAAGAGGCGCAGAGCCGATCCGAGCGCGGCGATCGCCGCGTCGCCCAAGGGGCAGAACGTCTGGCCGTCGATGTGGGCCATGAGGCCCTCGAGGGTCTTGAGGTCGCCATGCCGGCCGTCGCCGGTGACCATCCGTCGCAGGGCCTGCTCGAGCCACATGGTGCCTTCGCGGCACGGTGTGCACTTGCCGCATGACTCGTGGCGGTAGAACTCCATCAGGCGCAGCGAGGTGTCGACGATCGACGCCCGGTCGTCGAGCACGATCACGCCACCGGAGCCGAGCATGGTGCCAGCCTGGCGCATCGACTCGTAGTCGAGCGGCGTGTCGAACTTGTCAGGCGGCAGGAACGGCACCGACGAGCCGCCGGGAATGGCCGCCTTGAAGGTGTGCCCTGCGGGCGGCCCGCCCGCGAGGTCGTTGAGCAGCTCGCCCAAGGTCACCTTGCCGAGTTCGACCTCGTAGTTGCCGGGCCGGCGGACGTTGCCCGAGACCGAGAAGAGCTTGGTGCCCGCGCTCTCCTTCGTACCGAGCTTCGCGTACTCCGCCCCGCCCATCGCGACGATCGGCACGACCGCCGCGAGCGTCTCAACGTTGTTGACGACCGTCGGCAGGTCGTAGAGGCCGGACGTGGCCGGGAAGGGCGGCTTGAGACGCGGCATGCCGCGCCTGCCCTCGAGGCTTTCGAGCAGGGCGGTCTCTTCGCCGCAGATATAGGCGCCGGCGCCCAGGTAGAGCGTGACCTCGAGCCTGCGTCCCGTGCCCAGGACATTGTCGCCGAGGTATCCCTTAGCCCTGGCCTCCGCGATGGCCCGGCCAAGCCTCAGGTAGCCGCCCTTGAACTCGCCGCGCAGGTAGATGAAGGCGTGCTCGGCTTCAATGGCGTAGGCACTCGTCAGCACCCCCTCGAGCAGGAGGTGCGGGATGCGGTAGATGATCTCCTGGTCCTTGCAGGTGCCCGGCTCGGACTCGTCGCCGTTGCACACGAGGTAGCGCGTGCGGCCGTCCTTCGGTAGGAAGCTCCACTTGCGCCCTGTGGGGAAGCCCGCCCCTCCGCGACCTCTGAGGTTCGAGGTCATGACCTCCTTGACCACGTCGTCCGGGGACATCTCCTTGACCGCCTTGCGCAGCGAGCGGTAGCCGCCCTCGCGCTCGTAGACGTCGATGCCTTCGATGCCGGGCACGTCGATGTGCTCGAAGAGGAGCCGCCTCTCAGGCATGTTGCGCCACCCCCTGCCGGCACTCCGCGATCAGGCGTTGCAGGTCGTCCTTGGACACCCGCGGCCGGTATTCCAGGTTGACCTGCACGACCGGCGCGTCCTTGCAGAGCGCCAGGCACTCGACCTCCTCGACGGTGAAGAGGCCGTCGTCGCTCGTGCCGCCGCGCTCGACGCCGAGTTCCTCGTGGAGGAAGCGCGCGAGGTCGTCGGCGCCGCAGAGGTGGCAGCTCAGGCCCCGGCAGACCTGGATGAGATACTTGCCGGTCGGCTGGCGGTGAAAGAGTGAGTAGAACGAGAGCACCGCCTCGACATAGGCGGTCGTGACACCCATCAGGTCGGCGACCACTTCCACTTCCTGCTCGGGGATGTAGCCGAACTCGTCCTCGACGAGGTGCAGGATCGGGATCAGGGCGGACGACTTGCCGGGGAAGGCCGTCAGGAGCCGCTTCGCCTCCTCCAGGTGCTCGGCGTTCATCGGTCCACCTCCCCGAGCACGATGTCGAGCGAGCCGATCGCCGCCACGATATCGGCCAGCATGCCGCCCTTGATCATGGCCGGCAGAGCCTGAAGGTTGTAGAAGGAGGGGCCGCGCACGTGCACGCGGTGCGGTCTTGAGGAGCCCTCGCTCACGACGTAGCAGCCCAGCTGTCCCTTGGGGCCCTCGACGGCGGTGAAGACCTCGCCGGGCGGGACCAGGAAGCCTTCGGAGTACAGCTTGAAGTGGTAGATGAGAGCCTCCATGCTCTGGGCGATCTCCAGCTTTTCGGGCGGATAGATCTTCTCGTCCGCGACGTGCCAGGGCCCGTCCGGCATAGAT
>JAJYSZ010000028.1 GCA_021793315.1 Bacillota bacterium
CCAAGAGAGGTTCAGGCACCGACGGGAAACCAGTTGCGTTGCAAGGGCTGGCCGCAGGAAGCGGCGATGCGCATGCTGATGAACAACCTGGATCGCCGGGTGGGCGAGAAGCCGGACGAGCTGATCGTCTACGGCGGGCGCGGGCGCGCGGCGCGCTCGTGGGAGGCGTTCGACGCGATCGTCGCGACCCTCAAGGGGCTCGAGAACGACGAGACCCTCTTGGTGCAGTCGGGCAAGCCGGTGGCGGTGTTCCGCACGCAGCCCGAGGCGCCCAGGGTGCTGATCGCGAACGCGAACCTCGTCGGCAAGTGGGCGACGCTCGAGGAGTTCAACCGGCTCGAGGCGATGGGGCTCACGATGTTCGGCCAGATGACGGCGGGCTCTTGGATCTACATCGGCTCGCAGGGCGTCATCCAGGGCACTTTCGAGACGATGGCGGCGCTCGCGCAGCAGAAGTTCAGCCAGGAGACCCTGCGCGGCCGGCTCTACGTCTCGGCCGGTCTTGGCGGCATGGGCGGCGCGCAGCCCCTGGCGGGCAAGATGATGGACGCCGTGGCGCTTCTGGCCGAGGTGGACCCCGCCCGCATCCAGAAGCGCCTCGACTCCGGCTACCTCGACGAGGTGGCGCCGTCGATCGCGGCCGGCGTCAAGGCGGCGCTCGAGGCCAAGAAGAAGGGCGAGGCCCGCTCGATCGCGGTGCAGTGCCACGCCTCGGAGCTCCTCCAGTACCTCGTGGAGCAGAACATCACGCCGGACGTGCTCTCGGACCAGACGGCCGCCCACGACCCCCTGGTCGGCTACATCCCCGACGGCTACGACGTCGAGGCGGCGACGGCTCTCAGGGTCTCGGACCCCGAGCGTTACCTCAAGCTGGCGCGCGCCTCGATCGCGCACCACATCGAGCTCTGGCTCACGCTCCTGCGCCGTGGCGCCGAGAGCTTCGAGTACGGCAACAACATCCGCCGCGAGGCCTATGACGCCGGCGTCAAGGACGCCTTCGACATCCCCGGCTACGTGCCGGCCTACATTCGCGACCTCTTCGCCCAGGGCAAGGGCCCCTTCCGCTGGGCCGCGCTCTCCGGCGACCCCGAGGACATCTACAAGACCGACCGGCTCGTGCTCGAGATGTTCCCCGATAACGCCCCGATGCGCCGCTGGATCAGCCTCGCCGGCAAGCACATCCACTTCCAGGGCCTGCCGGCCCGCATCGCCTACCTCGGCTTCGGCGAACGCGAGGAATTCGGCGTGCGCGTCAACGACATGGTCAGAAAGGGCGAGCTCAAGGCCCCGATCGTCTTCGGCCGCGACCACCACGACACCGGCTCCGTCGCCTCCCCCTACCGCGAGACCGAGGCCATGCGCGACGGCTCCGACGCCATCGCCGACTGGCCCATCCTCAACGCCCTCCTCTCCACCGCGTCAGGCGCCCACTGGGTCTCCTTCCACCATGGCGGCGGCACCGGCATCGGCTACTCGCTGCATGCCGGCATGGTCGTCGTCGGCGACGGCTCCAAGGAGGCCGAAAGCCGCGTCTGGCGCGTCCTCCACAACGACGCCGGCCTCGGCGTCGTCCGCCACGCCGACGCCGGCTACGAGCTCTCCGAGCAAAAGCTCCAGGAGATCCCCATCCAGACCCCGCTGATCGGACCGAAGTCCCAGCCGCGCAAAGCAGAGGTGCCCAGCCGGTCCTGAAGTGACCGCGAAAGCCCCGGCCGCTCTCAAGCAGCCGGGGCTTTCTATTTCGAACCGACGCTGCCGCGGCTAGCGCCTGCTCTCGCAGATCCGAAGCGCCGCTTCGAGCGCGTGTGCGGGTGCCGGGAGCGGGTCCCCGTGGCCCGGCAGCACAAGGTTCGGCTGCAACTGCGCAAGGCGTCTCAGAGATGCGCAGGCCTGCGCGAAGTCCTCCGTCAGCGGCGCCCCCAGGATGCGCACCTTCGCCCCGCGCACAGCCAGAGCGTCTCCCGCGAACACGACACGGTCGTCCTCGCGCAGCAGCGCGACGTGACCCGCGGTGTGGCCTGGTGTCGCCACGACCAGCAGGCCGGCCACGCGGGCTCCTTCCTCGAGGTCCGGCTCGCAAGCGATGCGGCCGGTCAGGAGGCGGCCGAAGCGTCGCAGAGCGGGCGGCCGGCCGTGCCCGGCGAGCACGTCTGCCTGCAGCCGCGAAGCATGGACCTCTCCGGTCGTCACCTGCAGGATCGCGCGCACGCCGCCCGCGTGGTCCATGTCGGCATGCGTCAGAAGGATGCGTCCCGGGGGGGCGAGCCCCACCACCCGCAACATGGCGAGGATCCGCTCGCCATCGCCGCGGTTGCCTGCATCGACCAGTACGGTGCCCTGGGCGGTCTCAAGCGCATAGGCGTTGACGCCGCGGAGCGGAAGCTGCCAGACGCCATCTGCCACGTTCTTGGGAGCCAAGGCCGAAGGAGTGCGTCCCTCTGCCGCCACTTCCACGCACCTCCGCATTGCGACATGTTCCATCCCGTCCCTTGAGGCCGACGCGTTGCACGGGAGACGGGACCCGGGCTCTAGCTTTGCAGCTTGGCCCGCACGGCCCGCACGAAGGCGCTGAAGTCACCGAGGCGCTCCAATGCAATCTCACCGATGACGACGTCATCGCGACGCAGACAGTCGTGCGCCACTAGGTTGCGGAACCTCAGCATGCGCCGCAAGTCCGGCAGCTGCTCGCTCGGGACGACGCCCTCCCGCTCCAGGATCTCGAATGCCTGCACAGATCGCGCTGCAGCGGAGCAAACGCGTCCTGATCCGGGACGCGCTCCCCAATGGAGACGACCTCCGCCCCATGCGCGAGGTGCTCCTCGATCGAGCGTAGAGCTTTGCCAGGGACGTGCACGCCAGGATGAAGTCTGTTGGGCACGGCCCTTTTGCCGGTCACTGCCAGCGCGTCGCCGGCGAACAGATCGTCCGCCGCCCGCAGAAGATAAATGTCCTGGCGTGACCCGGGTGTGGCAGACAGGCCACCGGCCCCCGCCGGTTGCCCCTCGGGTACTCCAACCTGCCGGCCTCAGCCCCTACCCTCGCTTGCGGTCCGGTCGGGCCCAAGCGCGCGGCGGATGCAAGCCTGCACCTCTCGGTTCAGCTTCACCCAGATCACCGCGCCGGCAGGATGCCGATACGGGATTGGCGGATCGAGCGGGCGCGCCTGCGTGAGCACCCACGCATACGTGCGCAGGTACGGCAAGGGGCCTTGGGTCCCTTCGGCACCACCCCAAAGCCGCCACGCCTCCTGGTAGTCTTCGGCCGTCAGCGGTCCCAGCACCCCAGCGAGCGAGCAGACGCCGACGATCGTGCCGCTGCCAGCCGCCGCGATGGCCATCGGTCCCCGCAAAGAGGTACTCGTGCCGCGGATCTCCCACCGCTTCACTCCAGACGCGATCATGTCCGCCCACGGTCTGCGCACGATCAGCGCCCGCGGCACCGCGGCCTCGGGCGCCTCATCTCCGACAAAGAGGCCCGGTTGGCCTGCGTCGCCTTCAAGCATGGATCATCAGTCCCCGTCCGCCCTGCTCTGCCGCAGCACCCGATAGGCCTCCGCCGCCGCCTTGGCCGTGGCCTCCTGCTTCGAGCCGCCCTCTCCGCGTCCGAGCTCCTTCCCATCCACGAGAGCAGCGATCGTGAACACCGGGCGATGCGGCGGACCCTCCTGCCCGACCAGTTCGAAACGCAGCTGATGGCCCGCCTCCTGCACATACTCCTGCAGCCGCGAGCGCGCGTCGCGCAGAGGCAGAGGCGGATCGTCGAGAAGCGGCCCGAACAACTCCTGTACGTACCCGCGCGTCCTCTCGACGCCGAGCTCGAGGTAAACCGCGCCCATCACGGCTTCAAAGGTGTCGGCAAGGACCGACGGCTTGGACCTGCCGCCGCTCTGCTCTTCACCGCGGCCAAGCTGAAGTCGCCGACCCAGCTCCATCTGCGAGGAGAGCCTCGCCAGGCTCTCCTCGCAGACCAGGGCTGCACGGCGCATCGTGAGATCGCCTTCCGGCAGATCGGGAAAGTGGCGGTAGAGCATTTCGCCGACGAACAAGCCGAGGACGGCGTCGCCGAGAAACTCGAGCCGCTGGTTCGTCTCCTTGAGTCCCTGCTCGTTCGCGTAGGAAGTATGGACAAACGCGAGGCGCAGGAGCGGCGAGTCGTCAGGAAGCCGCATCGGAGCGCCACAGCGCCAGCGAGACGTTCTGGCCGCCGAAGCCGAAGGAGTTCGTCAGGGCGTACTCCATATCGGCCTTGCGCGCTGTCAGCGGCACGCAGTCGAGGTCGATCTCGGGATCGAGGTGCTCCAGGTTGATGGTGGGCGGCAGCACGCCGTCCCGCAGCGCGAGCGTCGTGAAGATGGCCTCCACCGCCCCGGCCGCACCCAGGAGGTGCCCCGTCATGGATTTGGTCGACGAGACGGCGAGATGGTCGGCGTGCTCGCCGAAGACGCGGCGGATCGCCAGGGCCTCGCCGATGTCGCCCTTGGGCGTCGCCGTGGCATGCGCGTTGATGTAGCCGATCGCCTCGCGCGGCAAGCCGCCGTCGCGCAGAGCCAGCTCCATGGCGCGCGCGGCGCCTTCGCCTTCCGGATGTGGTTCGACGATGTGATAGGCGTCCGCGGTCGTGCCGTAGCCCGCGACCTCGGCGTAGATCTTGGCAGACCGCGCCAGGGCGTGCTCCCGCTCCTCGAGCACGAGCATGCCGGCTCCCTCGGCCATGACGAAGCCGTCGCGGTCGCGGTCAAAGGGGCGCGATGCCCGTTCGGGCTCGTCGTTGCGCGAAGAAAGAGCCTTCATGTTGATGAAGCCTGCATAGCACAACGGCAGCAGAACCGCCTCCGCGCCGCCCGCCAGCATCAGGTCCGCTTCGCCGTGCTGGATCGCGCGATAGGCGTCGCCCAGGGCGTTCGCCGACGAGGAGCAGGCCGTCACAAACGTCATGTTTGGACCGCGCAGGCCAAAACGGATGGCGATCTGCCCGGCAGCCATATTTGCGATCATCATAGGAATAAAGAGCGGCGACACGCGGTTTGCACCACGCTCGAGGAAGATGCGGTGCTGCTCCGTCAGTGTCTCGATACCGCCGATGCCGGTGCCGCAAATCGCACCGAAGCGGTCAGGGTCGTAGTCGCCCGCGCCAAGGCCTGCGTCGCGCATGGCCTCCTCGGACGCAGCAATGGCGAACTGCACGAAGCGGTCCGTGCGGCGCACGTCGCGACGATCGAGGTATTGCGAGGGGTCGAACCCATGCACCTCGCCGCCGAAGCGGACGTCCATCTCGCTGAAATCGAGTCGCTCCAAGGCGGCGATCCCAGACTTACCCGCCTGTGCGGCCTTCCAGGTCGTCTCCACGTCCAGCCCGAGCGGGGTCAGAGCCCCCAGGCCGGTGATCACTACGCGCTTCGGCACTCCTGCACCCCCTGGCCCATAGCCCCACAGGACGACGGGGAGCCATCGCCCCCCGCCGCCCTACCCGGCCTATGCGCGATCCTTGATGTAATCGACCGCGTCCTGCACGCAAGCGATCTTCTCCGCGTCCTCGTCCGGGATGTCGAGGTCAAACTCCTCTTCAAAAGCCATGATCAACTCGACAATGTCGAGCGAATCTGCTCCCAGATCGTCGATAAAGGACGCCTCCGGCGTCACCTGTGCGGCCTCCACGCCGAGCTGATCGACGATGATGCCGCGCACCTTTTCCATAACCTCATTCGCGTCTGCCATCTAGTTCGTCACCCCCCTTCATTAACCGGCCGCCAGGCCGCCGTCGACAGGCAGCGTCACGCCCGTGATGTAGGCGGCCTCGGGGCTCGCCAGGAATGCGACCGCCGCAGCAACCTCCTCAGGCGTTCCCGCCCGGCCGAGCGGAATGTTCGAAATCAGCTGCTCGCGTCCCTTGATCGCGCCCGACATCTCGGTGTCGATCAAGCCGGGGGCCACGGCATTGACCGTGATGCCCCTTGACGCCACCTCCTTCGCCACCGACCGCGTCAGGCCCAGCATCCCCGCCTTGGCAGCGGAGTAGTTGGCTTGACCGGGGTTGCCAACCATGCCGGCGATGGAGGAAATGTTGATGATGCGCCCGCCGCGCTGTTTCAGCATGGGGCGCAGTGCAGCCCGTATCAGACGGAAGGCTCCGACAAGGTTCGTCTGAAGGACGATCGAGAACTCCTCGTCCGTCATGCGGAGCACCAGATTGTCGCGGGCGATGCCGGCATTGTTGACCAGCACATCGAGACGGCCCGCCTCGGCCAGGACCGCCTGCACGAGGCGTTCGGCCTCACCGGGCACGGAGACGTCTCCCTGCAGCGCAAACGCCTTGCCGCCCGCCGCTTCGATCTCGGCCACCACCTGCAGGGCCTGGGCTTCCTCCTGGCGGTAGTTCACCGCGACAAGGAAACCCTCCCGGGCCAGCTTCAGGCAGCACGCGCGACCTATGCCGCGACTGCCGCCGGTAACCAGCGCCGCCAAAGCAGGCATCATGCTAGCAAACCTCCCCGACCCAATCAAGCGTGGCCGCCAGATCGGTCGTCTTGTCGGTGACCCAGGTCGTGACGTCCCGGTTGATGCGACGCAAAAACCCCACTTGCGCGCGTCCCGGCCCGACCTCCACGAACTGGTCGAAGCCATTCGCGAGAAGGTAGCGCAAGGAGTCCGCAAATCGCACGGGATGCGAGACTTGACCTACCAGCATCTCAACGATCTCATCCGCGGAGGCGGGCCTCGCCGTCAGGTTGGCGATGACCGGGAAGCGCGGCTGACGGAACTCGGCCTGTTCGAGGGCCGGCCGCAGGGCCTCGCCCGCCGGGCGGAGCAACGACGAGTGGAACGGGGCGGACACGGAGAGCCGCACGCTGCGCGCTCCCAGACGGCGCACCTCCTGCTCGAGCCAGTCGAGGGCGGGCAGGGAACCTGCCGCCACCAGCTGCCCCGGCGCGTTGTAGTTCGCCGGCTCGCAGATGCCGGGAGCCTGCTGGCACAGCTCCTCCACCACCGCGTCCTCCATGCCGAGAATGGCGAGCATGCCGCCGGTCCCCTCCGGCACGGCTTCCTGCATCAGCCGCCCGCGCAGCCGCACCAGTGCCACCGCCCTGCGCCAGTCAAGGCTTTCGGCCGCGACGAGCGCGCCATACTCCCCAAGCGAGAGACCGAGGGCGGCGTCCGCCTGAAGGCCGTGCTGCGCCAGTACCCGCCAAGTAGCCAGGGACACGGTGAGGATGGCCGGTTGGGTCCACTCCGTACGCCTAAGCTCCTCATGCGACGCCTCGAAGCAGATCTGCCTGAGAGGCAGGCCCGTCGCTTCCTCGGCACCGGCGAAGACTTCACGTGCGACGGGATAGGCCTCGTACAGTTCCCTGCCCATGCCGGGGTATTGGGCGCCCTGGCCGGCGAAGAGCAACGCAGTCCTGCTCATGCTCCTCCTTCCCGGCGCAGCGCATCTTCCATGGAGTGCACCGCACCGCAAGCGACGTAGTCGTGGGCCACGCGCACTCCGTTGCACACCGCAAGGGCACGCGAGCTGCCATGGCACTTGATCACCGGCCCACGCACTCCGAACAGCGGCGCGCCGCCGTAGGTGGCGTAGTCGAGGCGCTTGGCCACCGAGCGCATCCGCTCGTGCACCAGGAAGCCTCCCAGGCGCGTCTGGAACCCCTTCGCGAGCTCGTCGCGCAACAGACTGAAGACTCCCGTGCCAACGCCTTCGATCACCTTCAGGGCGATATTCCCGACAAAGCCGTCGCAGACCACCACATCCACCGTGCCGGCGATGAGGTCCCGGCCTTCCAGGTTGCCGACGAAGTTCAGCGGCTGATGCTTAAGGAGGTCGTATGCGCCGCGCACCAATTCATTTCCCTTGCCTTCCTCAACTCCGATGTTAAGCAGGGCGACGGTGGGATTGCTCCGGCGCAGCACCTGCTCGGCGTACAGACTGCCTGCCAGCGCATACTCCATAAGATCCTCGGGCCGAGCGTCCACCGAGGCTCCTGCATCCAGCATCAGAAGGGGGTTACCGGAAATCGTCGGCAGCACCACGCCGAGCGCGGGCCGACGCATCATCTTGCCCAAACCCAACAGCGACGCGGTCATCAAGGCGCCTGTATTGCCTGCGCTCACGAAGGCATCCGCATCTCCCAGGCGCACGGACTCGACACCGACCACGATCGACGAAAGCCGCTTCTGGCGCACCGCCTGCGCCGGCTTCTCGTCCGGACCGATCTCCTCGGGCGCCTCGATCAGGACAAAGTCCGCGCCAGCCGTGTTCGCCTGCGTCAAAAAGGGCGCGATGCGTTCTTCGCGCCCGACCAGTCCGACAGGGATGCCAAACGTGCGCGAGGCTTCAAGAGCGCCGAGCACGACATCCGCCGGAGCGTGGTCGCCTCCCATGGCGTCGACGGCAATGCGCATCTATTGCTCCCCCTCCGCGAGCACCTCGAACTTGCCCCGGAACACCTCGTCGCCACCGGCGCGCAGAATGGCCAGAACAACCTGCCTGCCACTGCTGCGTCGGATCACTGTCGCCTTGCAAATCAGCGTCTCACCGACTGCCACGCCGCGTCGAAATCGCATGCGGGCCAGCGGTATCATCGGGCGCTCGATGTTCACCAAAGCCAGGGCAAGCGTCTCCGCCTGCGCATAGAGGAAGTGTCCTTGCACGCGCTCGGAGTCCCGGAACGCCATCTCCCGCGTGGTCACAATGCGACTGAGACCGCGCAGTCCGGGTTCGAGGTCAAGAATCTCACCAAAGACCTCACGTGCAGCCAGCAGCCTTGTAGCCCCGTACGCCTGCTCCGCCACGCCCAGTGCCCGCGCCCGCATCTCCGGGATGCCCAGCGCCAAACGGTCAAGGCGTATGGTCTGCACGCTCACGGCGAGCCTGTCGGCGAGCTCACGATCGGTGATGAAGGGATCTTCCCTGAGAGCGTCCTGGACCAGAGACCGTCTGGTCTGCCGTTCCACCGTGTGATCCTTCCTACCTAGTGTTAGCACCAAGTATATAGCGCCTAGGAAGCTGTGGCAACCATGCCGGGCGAAAAAAGGAAAGCCCCGGGGTCAAGCCCCGGGGAAATCGTCCCACTAGTCGACCTTGACGACCTCACGGCCATCATAGTAGCCACAATTACGGCAGGCCTGATGCGGGGTGTGCAGCTTCTTGCACTGCGGGCACGGCACCAGGGTGATCGGGCCAAGCTTCCAGTTGGCGCGCCGCGCGTCGCGGCGGGCCTTCGAATGCTTCCGCTTGGGAACAGCCACGGTACTACTCCTCTCTCGGTGGCAGCAGTTTGGCGAGCGGAGCCAGGCGAGGATCCTGGTCGTCGTCGGTGCATCCGCAGGGCCCCTCGTTCAGATCCTTGCCGCACCGCGGACATAACCCGCGGCAGTCGGGCTTGCAGAGCGCCCGCATCGGCTCGGCGAGGATTACCGCCTCATGGATGATCGGTCCCAGGTCAATCGTGTCCATGGTGATCAGTGGAGCGTCTCCGCTCTCATGGTAGGTCTCCTCGGCGTCAGTCTCCACCGGCAGCTCCACGTCCCGCAGGCAGCGAGCGCACGCACGCCGCAGCGTGGTCATCACGCGAAGGTCGACCTTGATGCCTTCCTCGCCAAGATTCGTGGCTTGTCCCTGTACCTCCAAATCGTCGGCAAGGCCGAGATCTGGCAGGTCCTCAGCGGACACCCGCAGCTCGATCTCCCGTTGGAATCCCACCGGCCGGCTTCGGAGGTCGCCGATGGCAACGCCGAGCATGGGCACCACCTCAACTTTGCCTAGTATACGGTTGGGTCCAAGGGGCGTCAACTCGAGCTCTTGTCGTCCCCCTCGCCAAGCACGATCTGCATGCGACGAGCCAATTCCTGGCTCTCCGAAATCACCTGCCTCAGGCGCGTGAGGTTCTGTCGAAGTTCCTGCGTGAACTCCTGCTGAGCCTCTGCAATAAGCTCGGCCTGCGCGGTCGAGCCGACTGCCCGTCCCCCTTGGGACATGGCGCGGCGTGCAAGCTTGCGCAGGCTTCCCGACCCGGGCGACGTTTGCGCCTGCTGGCTCTGCTGGCTCTGTTGGCCCTGCTGGCTCTGCTGGCTCTGTTGGCCCTGTTGGCTCTGTTGGCCCTGTTGGCTCTGTTGGCTCTGTTGGCCCTGTTGGCTCTGTTGGCCCTGTTGGCTCTGGGTGGCCTGCTGGCCCTGGGTGGCCTGCTGGCCTTGACTCTGCTGGCTCTGCTGGCCCTGTTGGCTGCCCTGCTGCGCCTGCTGGCCTTGACTCTGCTGGCCGCCCTGCTGCGTCTGCTGGCCCTGCTGGCCCTGCTGGCCTTGGCCCTGCGCAGCTTGGCCACCACTGCTGCTCACCAGTTGCTGCTGCTGCCACGCCAACGCCAGCTGCATCAGCAGTTGAGGTACGTCCCCTGCTGAGATGCCAGAACCCATGCCTTGACCCAACCCGCTCTGCCCCTTGCCGTTGGTGCTTGAACCGCCAGCCTGGCTTCCACCCATGCCGGCGCCCGACGCACCGTTCGATCCATAACCGCTGGCGTGTCCGTTGCCGCCATAGCTGCCGGAGTATCCGTTGGACTTCGAACCGCTGGCGCCTCCCCCTTGGTTGGTCCCACCGCTTTGGCCGGATGAGGACGCGTTGCCGTCGCCCTGCATGGTCACGCCGGCAAGAAGTCTCTGCAATTCCTGCTGCACCATCTGCTGAACCTGCTGCTCGTCCGCCCCCTGCATGTGCATCCCCCTGCCGTTGTCCGGGTGGAGACGCCACTCAGCTCTTTCGCAAGGCTGCGAGGGCCTGGTTGAGCGTCCCGACAGGTATGATGCGCATTTTCTTGGTGATGCCGATGGCACGCGCCTCGTTCACGGCCGCGGCGTAGTCACCACGTGGCACCAAGAAGATCTTGGCGCCAGAGTCGTACACGGTGACGACCTTCTCCTTGACGCCGCCGATCGCGCCGACGTCCCCATAGGCGTCAATCGTGCCCGTGCCCGCCACTGTGCTGCCGTGCGTCAGTTTCCACTGCGGGCGCAGCTGGTTGATGATCGACAGGCTGAACATCATCCCAGCGGACGGACCCGAAATCGAGCCGGTCTGGATGTGGATCTTCAGCGGCACGATGAAGCCAGGTGAATCTGTACCGATCAGGGCCCCGACCATGGCATGCCCCTTAGCGGACGTGCTCGGCACGGTACCAACCACGACGTGAACGATCTTGCCCTTGCGCCGCACCGTCATGTCCACCGGCGTGCCCGGCTTCACGGTGCCCATGAAGTTCAGCAGTTGCTGATCGACCTGCATGGGATGGTTGTCGACCGCGGTGATGACGTCTTGCGCCTTCAGCTTTCCGGCAGCGGGCGTGCCCTGCTCCGTGCCGTACACGATGACGCCTTTGCCGGTCTCGCGGGCCGGCAGGCCGACGGCTTTCAGCGCCGCGACCTTGGCCATCAGGTGACTCTCGGACATGAGCTGCTGGTTCATCTGCTCGTACTGCTTCTCGGATACGCCGTTGCCGAGCAGTTCGCTGGCCGGGTAGACCTCGCCGTACGGCGTGAAGCGTCCGATCAGGTAGTAGAGGAGGTTGGCCGGCTGGATGTCCACCGCCACCATCAGCATGCGGCCCGGCGGAGTCTTCTTCACGCCCTGGACCGTGACGATCTGGTTCAGGTTCTCGGTGATGCCCGGAAGGATGACGTAGTCGCCGGTCGGCGTGAACCACAGAGCAGCCGCGATCACGACCACGCCGACCACGACGCCCAGGAACCACTTGAGCCTCCTAGTCACGCTCCGCCATCTCCTTCTTGTGCAGGATCGAGCGCAAGGCGTCGAGTTGCGCCATGGCGGCGGCCCGTCCGGCATCGATCAGCCGCTGGGCGCCGCCCGCCACCGACGCGTTCGCCGTCGTCACCGGCGGTTCGATCACAATGTCCGCCCCGTCGTGGCCGTGGCTCATCTCGCGCTGCATGATGTCAAACGAGTGCATGACGACATCGAAGGCGTTGCGCACCTGCACCTTCTGCCCAGGCTCCATCATGCCCAATGCGACCGCGACGACGCTCTGCGCCCCGAGTTCCCGCGCCGTCCGCACCGGCACGCGCTCCAGGACGGCACCATCCACAAGGAGCCGGTCGCCGATCCGCACCGGGGCGAAGATACCGGGCATGGCACTCGATGCCCGTGCGGCTCTTGCGGCCAAGCCGCGCGTGAACACGACTTTCTCGCCGCGCTCGACATCGGTGGCGACGATGGCCAGCGGCGGCCGCATCTCTTCGAGCCTCCTGTCGCGCGTAAGGAGCCGCACAACGCCCTCCAGGCGCTGCCCCCCGATCAGGCCCATGCGCGTCGGCCTGAGATCGAGGAGGTGACTGCGACGCAGGCCGAGTCCGAGCTGCAGGAGCTGCTCGCCGTTCAGTCCCGCACCGTAGAAGGCCCCGATGACCGCGCCGATGCTGCAGCCGACGACGAAATCAGGCCAGAGATCAAACTCTTCGAGCACAGAAAGCACGCCGATGTGCGCGTAACCGTAGACGCCTCCTGCTCCCAAAGCCAGTGCGACGCTGCCTCGCGTCTCGTGCACCGCACTACCCCGCCTCGCAGCAGAAAGTTGGACCTAGCCTTGAACGGACACGTAAAACCTATGCCCGCGGAACCGCCAATCGACGCAGGGCCTCCGCCACCGGCGGTGTGACGAAATCTCCGACCGGGGCGTCGAACTTGGCCATCTGCTTGACCAGGGAAGAACTCAGGTAGGCGTACCGGCTCTTGGTCAGCATGAAGAACGTCTCCACCGCGGGCTCGAGGTGGCGGTTCATCATGGCCAGCTGCACCTCGTAGTCGAAGTCCAGCACCGCTCGCAATCCCCGCAGGATGACGCTCGCACCGTGCTCCCTGGCACAGGCGACGGTGAGGCCGCCAAACCGCGTCACCGAGACGTTGGCGATGTCCGCGAGAGCCGCACGCAGGAATCGTTCCCGCTCGTCGGCGCTAAAAACCGGCTGCTTGTCGGGGTTCTCGAGCACCGCGACCACGACATGGTCAAAGATGCGGGCAGCGCGTTCGACAACGTCGAGATGCCCGCGGTGCACCGGATCGAACGTTCCGGGATAGAGGGCCCTCGCCAATCACTGGTCGCCCCTTCCAAGAAAGCTTACGCTCGTTTGGCCGTATTCGGCCACCCGGAGGCGCCGATAGGCCCGCGGCAACGCGGGCACGTCTTGGCGCGCATGCTCCCATGCGACCACGAAGTCGTCTGCCAAAAGCGGCTCCAACCCGCCCAGCAGGGCTGTCCACCGAGCCTGGGCGTAGGGAGGGTCGCAGAGCACGAGATCGAACGGGCCTTCGCCCGCCATTCGGCCAAGCGCCTCGGGCAAACGGCCGCGCCTCACCTGTGCCCGGTCGGCGAGTCCGGCCCGCTCGGCGTTCTGCCGCAATACCCGCAGCGCCGCCTCATCGCTTTCGACGAAAACGCACGAGGCGGCACCGCGGCTCAAAGCCTCCAGTCCGAGTGCCCCGGTGCCTGCGTAGAGGTCCAGGACACGAGCATCCTGGAGGCGCGGCGTGAGAATCGCGAACACGGACTCGCGCACCCGGTCCAGCGTCGGACGGGTGCCCCGCCCAGGAACCGTGAGAAGGCGGATGCCGCCGGCCGACCCCGCGATCACCCGCACCCGGTTCACCTCAGGTGGATTATACCATAGGGCTTTCGGGCTGCTCCGCCGCCGCGGCCTCCAGCAAGGCGTAGCGGAGGGTGTCGGCACGCAACCCACGTCTCAGGCACTCGAGCGCCAGGATCTCTGCAGGTGGCACGTTGCCCAGGCTGACGTTCACGCCGAAGCGGTGGATGAGTTCCTGCTGCTGGGACTTGAGCGGCGCCTCCCAGATCAGCCGGTGAATGTCTCCCGCGGCCCGCATAATCTTCAGCAGTTCCTCCTCGGCGATTTCACCCTCCGTGTCGTAGATGCCGACGCCTTTGCCGCTTTCCCGTCCCTCGACGATGATCTGCTCCGCACCTGCAGCCAGGTCCTCCATGATCGTGCGATGGATCTGCAGGGCGCCGAGTCGCTCCTCCGGGTCCTTGCGGCCGACCTCCGTCAGGACCAGAAGACCTGCGGCACGCGCCAGGCGCACAGCTTCGCGGCGCTTGGCGGGAGAGATCGTCACCGTGCCGTCGGAGACTTCCGCGCCATCGAATCCGAGTTCCGCGACCCGGTCAATGAAAGCGGGGAGGCGGTCTTGCAGGATCGCAATCTCAAGGAACGTGCCACCCGGATAGACGTGGACGCCGTAGCGGCGGATGAGCGCGATCTTCTCGCGCAGGATGTCGGGCGGATATAGGGCGCTGGTGCCGAATGGCAACTTCCAATAGTCGATGTACTCGCACGCGATCGCAAGCAGGTCCTCGGTCTGGCCGAGTCCCATCCCTTTGTCGATCACCATAGTCCTGCCGTCGGTGCGCGGCTTTACGCTGCGGTCCCCCAGAGGGTCACCGATCACGTCGTGCCATGCGCCTTTACCGTCCCGGACCACCGCACCCCCTCCTCCGTGCGCAGACTATGTAGCACAGGAGGAGTTGGCGACCCGAAAAGAGCTTCCAGCCGACGCCTGTCAGGAAGTCGGCCGCGGCCGCGGCGGTCGAAAGGCGATCACGTAGCGGTCGCGTTGCGCCGCCTTGCCTTGGCCCCCGAGCATCGCGGTGGGGTCCATCCACAGCAGGTTCAGGACCGTCGTCAGCCCGATCACGCCGGTCGCGGACCAGAAGAGCGGGGCATGTCCGATGTGCATCAGCCAGCCGAAAGTCGGCGGCCCGAGCGCCACGCCGAAGAAGCGGACGCCTCCATAGAGCGAGGTGACCATGCCGCGCTCTTTGAGTGCGGTGGACGAAGTGATCAGGAGCGTCAGGGTCGGCAGGACGAATCCGCCGCCGACGCCCATGAAGAAGATGGCGGAAAACAGGATCCAGCGATCGGTGAAGAACGCGTTCACCACCATGACCGCAGCGACGATGACGAGGCCTGCGACGATCACCGTCTTGGCGAAGGAGGGACGCCGGCGCAGGTAGCCTCCCGTCAGCAGGGAGGTGGCGGAGAGCGCGGCCACGGGCAGGGCGAGGATGAAGCCTGAGGTGAGTTCCGCCATGCCGTAGCGCTTCTCCAGCACCTCAGAGAGGTAGAAGAGCGTGCCGAAGAGGATGAACATCACCACCGCACCCGACAACAGCAGGACCGAGAGCGACATGCCCTTGCGCGCGAACACCGCCTTGAGCCCTGCGAAGTAGGCAGCGAAGCCCTGCTTCGAGCGTTCCGCCTTGGGTTCGCGCACCCACAGCCAGAGCGCGATGCCGAGAGGGATCGACAGCGCCGCAAAGATGTAGAAGGGGAGCAGCCAGAGGATGATCCCGACGATGGCGCCGGAGATCGGACTGACCACTTTGCCGAGACCGTTGGCGGCCTCCAGCCAGCCGAGCACCTGTGCGCGCTCGCCGCTCTTGAAGATGTCGGCCGCCAGGGCCATGGCGAGCTGCGCCATGCCTGCGGCACCCGTGCCCTGGACGATGCGTCCCACCAGCAAGCCCGGGTAGGCAAGCGGCCCCAGGAACGAGACCGAGAGCCCCGCGATCAGGGCACCGATGCCAAAGATGATCAGCGCGGGCGCCATGATCGGCTTGCGCCCATAACGGTCGGAAAGGTAGCCGGCGAAAGGGATCAGGAGTCCTGCCGGCACCGAGAACGAGGTGACCACGAGCGACGTCTGCAGGCCGGAAAGGCCCAGAGCCCCCTGCATACGCGGAAACACCGGGAACAGCATCGAGTTGCCGAGCACCATCATGAAGGGCACAGCACCAAGGAGTGCAATAGAGGCGCGCATCGAGCTCTTCATGGGTTCGTTCGCGACCCCCTGGCCTGACGGATTTTGCGCTAGGTTTCTAACCGGCCGATGCAGAGCGTAGCCTGTCACAGGGAGTGCCTGAGTATGAGCCAGGAAACCGCCGCGCTGCTGCTGATCCTGGCGGTGGGCGCCTTCGGCAGGAACTACATGGTCGCCGTCAGCGCTATCGCCGCACTGATCCTCGCGGCTCTGCCGCTTCATTACATCCTCGAGTTTCTGGCAGACAACGGCATCCGCGTCGGCATCTTCTTGCTGATGATCGCCGTCCTTGCCGAACTGGCCATTGGCCGCGTACCGCTGCACAGCCTGGTGCGCGAGCTCTGGAGCATCCCGAGCCTCCTCGCCATCGCCGGCGGCATCCTGGCCTCCTGGATGAGCGGCCGCGGCATCGAGCTGCTGCAGCGCCAGCCACAGGTGGCCGTCGGTTTGGTCATCGGTTCCGTGCTCGGCGCGAGCTTCTTCAACGGCGTGCCGATCGGTCCGCTGTTCGCCGCCGGCGTCACGGCCGTGGCGATGGGCATCTGGCAGGTGCTCTCGCATTGAACCAGATGGTTCTAGGATGCGAACCGCCCTTGAGGCTCAACACTATGGCCGTACTCTCGAAGGAGGTGACTGGAGCATGGCGCAAGGCAGCAACACCGGAAACCGCGCAGTCGTTCGCGGAGCGGAGCCTGCTCTCGACTCGTTCAAGTACGAGGTGGCACGCGACATCGGCCTGCAGGTACCGCAGGACGGTTACTGGGGCGACCTGCCGGCTCGCAGCTGCGGGGCGGTAGGCGGCCACATGGTTCGCCGGATGATCGAGATGGCCGAGCAGTCCCTGGCGGGACGCGGCGGGATGGGCGGCACCACGCGATAATACGAACCACGGGACAGGGTGGAGCGATCCACCCTGTCTTCCCTTTTGCTCGACGCGAAGGATGCGGGCGAAGATTTTGGCGTCATATGCGGGGCACGCGAGGAAACGATAACGCACAGGGAGGTGAACACATTGGCACAGGGATCGAACACGAGCAACCGCGTGCTCGTCAAGGGCGCCGCGCAGCAGCTCGACCAGTTCAAGTACGAGATCGCCTCCGAACTGGGCGTGAACCCCCAGGACGGTTACTGGGGCGACCTGCCGGCCCGTCAGTGCGGTGCCGTTGGCGGCCACATGGTCCGACGCATGATCGAGATCGCCGAGCAGCAGCTCGCTGGTGGCCGTCACTAACGTCCCGCAATCATGAAAGCGCCGCAGAGCAGACGCTCCGCGGCGTTTTCGTATGTAACTGCACCGTTTTGTTCGGTATTCGCATCAGAACCACCGGACTGCGGCCTATGAATAGAGCCCGAACTCTCCGAGGTCGATGGCGGGCTGCAAGCTGGTATTGAGCGCTCCCGCAATCAGTCTCGAGAGGTCCTCGATCTGGGCGTCGATTTCCTTCGGGGTCACCATGAGATCGCCCACCGACTCGCCCAGCACCTGCGCGATCAGGGCGTCGCGCTGCTTGTCGTAGAGCTCGTCGAGGACTTCGTAGAACTGCACGTCGTCCTTCAGTTCCTCGATCAGGCCCTGGATCGTATCGCGCGCGATGGTGATGGCATGCACCACCGTGGGTACACCGATCGCCAGCACCGGCACCCCGAGGCTCTCCCGGTTGATCGCCGCCCGGTGGTTCCCCACCCCTGAACCTGGCTGGATTCCCGTGTCCGAGACCTGAATCGTGCTCGCGATCCGCTCCACCGAACGTGCCGCAAGCGCATCGATGGCGATGACGAACCCCGGCTGCAACCGATCCACCACCGCACGCACCATCTCACCCGTCTCGATCCCTGTGATGCCGAGAACCCCCGGCGCCAGCGCAGCGACGGGACGCATCCTCCTTTGAATGTCCGGCGGAACGACGGACTTCAAGTGCCGGGTCACGAGAAGGCGGGACACAACCCGCGGTCCCAGGGCGTCCGGCGTCGCCTGCCAATTGCCCAGACCGACGACGAGTGCTTCCGAGAGTTCCCTGCTGGCGGGCAGCATGCTGGCCAGCGTCTCGCTGAGGTGCTTGCCGACCGTGGCGGCGTGCTCGCGGTCGTGGCGCCGCAGCTGGCGCGACTCGAATGTGACGTAGCGTCCGACGGGCTTTCCCACCGCATCGGCTCCCTCGGGCGTCTCGACCACGACTTCGCTGATCGTGACTCCATCCTCCGTGCGTTCGGACGCCCGCACGCCTGGAAGGTGGCGGGCAGCCCTCTGGGCGTCCCGATGGGCCTCGATGGCCAGGTCCGTGCGCAGACTAGGCACCGCATCGCCTCCGGCCGCCTAGTCTGCCCGCCAGGAGACATTGCATGCGGGCCTGCGAGGCAAACTCGGCACTGGGTCCCCCCCAGCCGATGGCCCAAGCCCGCATGCGCATGCCGAGGGATGCAGGCGAACATTTGTGCCCGCCGCGTTCCCCTTTTGCGCGCAAGATGGTCAAGCCGTCCAGGATCGGCAGGAGGCAACCCTCTCAGGGCGAAGTGCACCATTTCGGGAGGTGGCTTCCCTGCCCGAACTACGACGCGTCCTGCGCCTGCCGACCATTGTCTCGACCAGTGCAGGTCTCGCCTTCGCCGCGGTCAACTTTCTGGCCGTTATCCAGGTCGCGGACCTCGTCGCGGGAGATTCGGCCTGGCTCGCGATCGTCACCGCCGGCGTCCTCTGTCTGCTCGCCGCCGGTGTGTTCGGCGAACTCAATGCGGTGCTGCCCTCTGCGGCCGGCATCCGCCTCTGGACGCGGCAGGGCATCAGCGACGGCTTCTCTCTGGTCTTCACGCTGCTCTACCTGACAACCATTCTCGCGGTCATCGCAGCCGACAGCTTCATCCTGGCGCAAGCCGTCCAAGCCGGCATTCCCGCAATTCCGGGCATCATCTGGATTGTGCTCTTCCTGTCGCTCGCGCTCTGGGCCAACCTGCGCGGGGTCAAGATCGCCGGGCGCGTGCAGGATGCCACGACATTCGTTCTCCTGGGGTCCCTGACCCTCATCGCGGTAGCCGCGATCGTCCACGTCCACCACCCGTGGCACACGCCGTTTGCACCCGGCGGCGGCTACCTGCAGGCCGTGGCATTGGGCGTGTTCGTGTTCGTCGGCTTCGAATGGGTGACGCCCCTCGCAGAGGAGGTCACGGACTCGCGGCTCATGCCGCGCGGCATGTTCATGGGGATCGGCCTGATCGCCATTGCCTTCGGCCTCTTCTCGCTCGCCGCGACCCACCTCTTGCCGCCCAACGCGCTGACGAGTTCGCTCGTGCCTCAGCTTCTCGTGGGCAGGGCCGCCTTCGGCGAGTTCGGCTTCTGGTGGATGCTGGCCATCACCGTAATCACGGCGGGAACCACGTTCAACGGCAGCTTCGTCTCCGCCTCACGCCTCCTTTACGCGCTTGCCCGGGAGCGCTCGCTGCCGACCTGGTTCGCCGCCCTGAACGACCGCTTCGTGCCCATGCGGGCGCTCTATGTGCTGTTCGGCGCGTCGGTGGTGCTGGCGGTTCTAGTCTTCGCCACCGGCGACTATCGTGTCCTGATCAACGCCGGCGCCGCGCTGGAGGCGGTGATGTACGTGGTGGCCGCATGGGCGGTCATCGGTCTCAGGCGCCGTCAGCCCGCTGCCGAGCGCAGCTTCAAGTTGCCTTTCGGCATCGTGCTGCCTATTGTTACCATAGTAGTCTTCCTTGTGCTGGCCGTAGGTGCCGCCACGAGTCCGTCCGGGACCGCAGGGCCCGTTCCCTGGGTGCTCGTATTGCTCCTGGTGATCGCCCTGCTGAGCTTCCTCTATGTGAGGCTCTATGTGCCCAGGCTGCGCGTCCGGCGCCAGAGGCCCCCAGCCTGACCGATCCGCGAAGGAGGAAACCCGCTTTGGCTTGGCCCACCTGGCTACCCTCGCCGCCGCCGCTGCCTGACTTGATCGCTGATCTTTCGGCCCTGATCGCCATTCCGGCGCCGCCCTTCCACGAAGAGCGGCGCGTCGCCGCGCTGCGCGACTGGCTGGCCGCAAAGGGTGTGCCTGCCGAGATCGACCAGACCGGCAACGTCGTGGTGCGCTGGGGACCGCCGTCGGGCAAGGCCAAGGCATTCCTGGCGCACATCGACACGGCGCTCGACGTGGGCGCGGTGACGCCGCGCGAGGAGGACGGGAGACTCTTCGGGCATGGCTCCGCCGACAACGGCAGTGGCCTCAGTGTCCTCTCCCAGCTTGCCGTGCTCGTGTGGCAGAGCAGGTCCCAGCCGCGCCAGCCTTTCTACTTCGTCTTCAACGTCGGCGAGGAGGGCCTCGGCGACCTGCGCGGCGCGCGCGGCTTCGTAGCAGACCATCTGCAGGAGCTGGACGCGGTGATCGCCCTCGACGGCCGACTCGGCGACATCGTCCATCAGGGCATCGGCTCCAGGCGTCTCGAGGCCGGCTTTGAGACCCTGGGCGGCCACAGCTGGAGCGATTTCGGCAACCCCTCCGCCATCCATCTGCTCGGCCAGGCGATCGCGCGTCTGGGCGATCTTGCATTGCCGCAGGTGCCACGCACCACCTTGAACGTGGGCGTCGTGGAAGGCGGCAGCGCCGTCAACGCCATCGCGCGGGAGGCCCACTGCCTCATCGACTTGCGCTCCGAAGACACGCGGGAACTCCATCGGCTTGAGCGCGACGTGCGCGCCGTGTTCCAGGATCTTGCCCATATGCCCGTCCGCTTCCACTGCCAATGCATCGGCGATCGCCCCGCGGGTTCCATCGACCGTGACCACCCCATCGTGACGGCGGCTGCGGCGGCCTTGGCCGCGGTGGGCCTGACGCCGATGTACACGGCTGGTTCCACCGACGCGAACGCGGCCCTGGGCCAAGGCGTCCCGGGCATCTGCTGCGGTGTCGGCCGCGGCGGACTAGCGCATACGCCTGACGAGTGGCTTGACGAGGCTTCGCTGCAGGACGGCCTTCACTTCGCCGCGGTACTCCTCGACCGCCTGACGCGCAGAGCCTGATGCGGGCTCCAGATGCCGCCGGCTGCGCGATCCTGGACGCACAGGGGCGAGTGCTGCTGGTCCATCAGACCTACCGCGAAAAGCTCTGGGAAGTGCCGGGCGGAGTCGTGGCGTCTGGCGAGAGCGCCTGGGACGCAGCCGTCCGCGAGTGCTGGGAGGAGCTCGGGGTCACGCCGGTGTCGCCTCAGCTCAGCGGGATCTACCACCGCACCTGGAACGACAGCTACGTATTCATCTTCCGGGCCCTGGGCGTCGATGGTACGCCGACGCCCGACGGCGGCGAGATCGACGATGCGCGGTACTTCCATCTCGCGGACATTCCCTGGCCGGTGACTTCCTTTGCCCTTCAGCGCCTGCGCGACGCGCTGAGCTTCACAGGACAGGTCAGTCTGCGTGCGGAGTCGCGCGCAGACCGCCGCCTTCTCGGGCGGCGGTCTCAAGCGGAAGGTTTTTAGCGGCCGGATGCGGCCGCGAACAGATCGAAGAAGCCTGGGAACGACACCCCAGCAGCCTCGGCGCCGTCGATCTCCACACCCTGCTCGCAGCGCAGGCTGAGCACCGCGGCCGCCATCGCGATGCGGTGATCGCCCTGGCTGTCCACGCGACCGCCTCCGAGGTGCTCCCGGCCGTGGATGCGAAAGCCGTCGGGCAGTTCCTCGAAGTCTCCGCCCACCGCCTCGGCCATGCGCCCCAAGGCGGCGATGCGGTCGGTTTCCTTGACGCGCAGCTCGCCTGCCCCGCGCACCGTCGTGACGCCCTGCGCGCAAAGCGCAAGCGCGGCGATCACCGGCAGCTCGTCGATCAGCGAAGGCACCTCATCGCCACCGATGTCCACGCCGGTGAGACCGCCCGGGCGCACCTGGACCTCGCCCGTGGGCTCGGCAGCGGCGTCTTTGTCGGTGACGGTCTCAATCTGAGCGCCCATGCGCCTGAGCACAGCTAGGACGCCGGTGCGGCCGGGGTTCAGGCCAAGACCCCATACCCTGGCCCCGCCGTCGGCCGCCAGGACTGCGGCCGCGAGAAGGAAGGCGGCATGCGAGATGTCGCCGGGCACGTCCACCTGCCCCGGCGACACGAGCTGCTGTCCGCCGGCTATGCGGACAGCGTCGCCCGTCGCCTCAAGGCAGGCGCCAAACTGTCGCAGCATCCGCTCGGTGTGATCCCGCGTCGGCCTGAGATCCGTGAGGACGGTCTCGCCTGCGGCATCGAGCGCCGCGAGCATCAGCGCGGACTTCACCTGTGCGGATGGTGTCGGCAAGGAAATCGTGCCGCCGCTAAGCGCCGCGGGGAGGACGGCGAGCGGCGCGAATTCGCCCCCCCCGCGACCCTCGATGCGGGCGCCAAGCGAGCGCAGAGGGTCCACCACCCGACGCATCGGGCGCCCCCGCAGCGAGTCGTCGCCGGTCAGAACGGCAAAGAGGCCGGAACCGGCGAGAAACCCCGTGGCCAGCCGCAGCAGGGTGCCCGCGTTTTCACAGTCCAGTTGGCGCGCCGGCTCTTGCAGCCTTGCGGGCGGGCGCAAGCGCACGTCCTCTCCGTCTGCCTCCACGTCGGCGCCCAGGGCCTGGCAGACGGCGAGCGTCGCGTCGGTGTCTTTGGCCCGCAACGCGCCTTTGATCATCGTTTCGCCCCTGGCGCGCGTGGCGAGCAGATAGGCGCGATGGGTCACGGACTTGTCGCCTGGCACGCGTCCGTCGAAGTGGAAGGTCTGCCGCGGCCCGAACGCCAGCCTCATCTTGGCATGCGGTGGCTGATGGCGGCGATGCGAGTGACGTCCTGCATCATGTCGGCGAACTGTTCGAAGCGCAGCTGCTGTTGGGCGTCCGAACGGGCGTGCAGCGGGTCGGGGTGCACCTCCACGATCAGGCCATCCGCCCCGAGCGCGCAGGCGGCACGCGCCAGCGGCGGGACGAGTGCCACCCGGCCGGCGGCCTGGGATGGATCGACGATCACCGGCAGATGCGTCAGCTGCTGGGCCAGCGCAACGGCAGAGAGATCCAGCGTGAAGCGCGTGCCGGGCTCGTAGGTGCGAATGCCACGCTCGCACAGGACCACCTGGGCGTTTCCCTCGGAGAGGATGTACTCCGCCGCCATCAGCCACTCCTCGATCGTGGCGGACATGCCGCGCTTGAGCAGCACGGGCTTGTGGCTGCGCCCGACCTCCTTCAGCAGTTCGAAGTTCTGCATGTTGCGGGCACCGATCTGGAACATGTCAGCGTAAGGGTCGACCGCTTCGAGGTGGCGCGGATCGAGCAGCTCCGTGACGATCGGCAGGCCACTTGCCTCGCGCGCGATGGCCAGGAGTCGCAGTCCTTCCTCCTGCAGCCCCTGAAAGCTGTAGGGGCTCGTGCGCGGCTTGTAGGCACCGCCGCGCAGGGCACTGGCACCCGCTTCGCGCACCGCGATCGCCGTACTGACGATCTGGTCCTCGTCCTCGACGCTGCAAGGCCCCGCGATCACCGCGAAGGCGTCGCCGCCGAAGACGCACTGCGGGCCTATCTGGACACGCGTTCGGTTGTGCTGGTGCACGCGGCTCGCGAGCTTGTAGGGGGCACCCACCGGCACCACGCGTTCGACGGCGTCGAACGCCAGCAGGGCCTGCATCACCTCATCGCGACCCGAAGCCTGCCCGACCACTCCGACTACCGTGCGTTCGAGGCCTTCCGACACATGCGCCGCGAAGCCGAACCCACGGATGGCGCCGACGACCTCCTCGACTTGTCTGGGCCCCGCACCCGCCTTCATCACCACGACCACTTGCGATCCACTCCCCGTTTCCGTTTAAGACTACCCCAGTTTGTCAAGTTCCGAGCGGATCGAACGCACCTTGTCCCCTACCGCCCCACTGCCGCCTGCCGCCATCTCGGCGACGAGGGCCGAACCGACGATGACGCCGTCGAGCCCGCGCCTGCGCCAGGTCGCCGCCTGCTTGCCGTCGCCAATCCCGAAGCCCGCGAGCACGGGTGCCTCGGTATACCTGCGCAGCTCCTCGACGATCGGCAATATGGAGGCGGACTGCTCGGTTCGCTGCCCGGTGACGCCCAGCAGGGCCACGGCGTAGACGAAGCTGTCGGCCGCTCGCGCGATCGCCTGGAGTCTCGTCCCTTGGGTCGTGGGGGCGATGAAAGGGACCAGCGAGATACCGTTGGCCCTGCAGGCGGAGCGCCAGGGTTCGCTCTCCTCGAAAGCCAGGTCGGCGACGACGAGCGCGTCCACGCCGGCTGAGGCGAGATCCCGGATCGTAGCCTCGAGGCCGCGGTTCAGCAGGGGGTTGCAATAGCCGAGCAGAGCGATCGGTGCCTTGGACGCCGCGCGCACCTTGCGCACCGCGTCAAGCACTTCGGCCCGACCCGTGTGGCCGAGGGCCCGCTGCGACGCGGCCTGGATCACCGGGCCGTCCGCGACGGGATCGCTGAACGGCCAGCCGATCTCCACCACATCGGCGCCCGCGGTGTCGGCCGCGCAAAGGGCCTCCACACTTGCCTCGACGGTGGGATCGCCGGCGCAGAGGTAAGCCATGAGGAGCGTACGGCCTTGTTCCCGTGCCGCTTGCAACGTGGTCCCGAGACGGCTCATGCCGATCCCTCCCGCCTGCGGATCGCCTCAAGATCCTTGTCGCCCCGACCCGACACGACCACCACGATGGTCTCCCCAGGTGACGTCGCCCGCACGACCTCGTCCAGGCGGGCGATGGCGTGGGCGCTCTCGAGCGCCGGGATGATTCCCTCGAGCCGTGAGAGAAGGTGCAGGGCATCCAAGGCTTCCTGGTCGGTGGCCGTCAGGTAGGTCACCCGCCCGCTGTCGCGCCAGAACGCATGCTCAGGGCCGACGCCGGGGTAGTCGAGGCCGGCCGAGATCGAGTACGCCTCCCTGATCTGGCCCTCGTCGTCCTGCAAGAGGTAGCTGTAGGCGCCATGCAGCACCCCAGGTCGCCCGCGGCTGAGCGTCGCCGCGTGTTCGAGCCCGTCGAGTCCGCTGCCGGCCGCCTCGACGCCGAACAGGAGGACGTCCTCGTCCACGAGTGGCGCCATGAGGCCCGCAGCGTTCGATCCGCCGCCGACGCATGCGATCGCGGCCCGGGGCCGACCACCCAGGATCTCCTGGCACTGCGCGAGCACCTCGCGCCCGATCACCGACTGGAACTCGCGCACCATGAGCGGAAAGGGATGCGGCCCCACCACCGAACCGATGGCGTAATGCGTGTCCTCGACCGTCGCCACCCACGCGCGCAAGGCCGCGTTCGTCGCGTCCTTCAGGGTGCCGGAGCCGCTTGTCACCGGGTGCACCCGCGCGCCCAGGAGCTGCATGCGATAGACGTTCAAGGCCTGACGTTCGACGTCGACACTGCCCATGAACACCTCGCACTCGAGGCCGAAGAGGGCAGCCGCCGTCGCAGCCGCCACGCCGTGCTGGCCAGCCCCGGTCTCGGCGACCAGCCGCCTTTTGCCCATGCGCTGGCAGAGCAGGGCCTGGCCGAGCGTGTTGTTGATCTTGTGGGCACCCGTGTGCGCGAGGTCCTCGCGCTTGAGCAGGATCCGCCGATCGAACCGGTCGCTGAGGCGCCTGGCCTCCGTGAGCGGCGTCGGCCTGCCGACATAGCGCCTCAGGAGCTCCTGCAGCTCGACCTGGTATGCGGGGTCGGCGCTGGCTTCCCGGAATGCCGCCTCGAGCTCGCCCAGGGCGTGCATCAGGGTCTCGGGCACGTACTGCCCGCCATAGTCTCCGAACCGGCCCTTCATCGCCCTGCCCCCTTCGCCTGCCGCACAAACTGCAGGATGCGTTCAGGATCCTGGCTACCGTCGCGCTCAACCCCCGAGGCCACGTCGACCCCGTAGGGCCGGACGACCGCGATGACCCCTGCGACGTTGTCCGGGTTCAGCCCGCCGGCCAGCACCGTGCGGCGCAGGGCTGCGATGCGCCGTGCGGCGCCCTGGTGGACGCCGAGACCGCTGCCGCCGTAGCCGCCGGCGTGCCGCCTGTCGACATGAAGGAGGTCGCCGCGGGGAAGCCGTCCCGATGGCAGGCGGTCCTCCGGACCGAGGTAGACGGTGCGCAGGATGCCGAGGCCGATGCGGCCCGCCGGCAGCCTGCCGCTTACCTGCAGCATGTCGATCCGCATGCCCGCTTGCAGTTCACGCACGTCCGCGAGACGCGGCGAACGCACCACCCCGACCACGGCCACGCTCGACGGCACGAGCGCCGCCAGGCGACTCGCCTCCTCCACCGTCACGCGGCGCCGGCTCTCCGCGAAGATGAAGCCCACCGCGTCCGCTCCGGCCGCCACGGCGGCCTCGACGCCCTCCGGCGTGCGGCAGCCGCAAACCTTAACCCACATGGGCACCGCTTCTTGTCCAGGCGTCGAGCAGGGCGCCGCCCTTCTCGAGCAGTGCCTCGCCGATCAGCACCGCCCCGGCGCCCACGGCCTCCGCCGCCGCGATGTCCGCCACGGTCCTGTACCCGCTCTCCGCCACCAGCGTCACGCCTTGCGGCACGCTGCGGGCGAGGCGGAGAAGGAGATGGAGATCGCAGGACAGGGTCGCAAGATCCCGGTTGTTGATGCCCACCAGCGTGGCTCCCGCGGCAAGCGCCTGCTCGAGTTCGTCCTCCCGGTGGACCTCGACGAGCGGCGCAAGGCCTGCCTGTCTCGCCGTGGCAATGAACGCCGACAACTCCGGACCCAGGACGGTCGCGATCAGCAGCACGGCATCGGCGCCGTAGGCGCAGGCTTCGTCGATCTGGCCAGGATCGCTGACGAAGCCCTTGTAGAGCAGCGGCAGGGCCGTAGAGGCCCTGGCCTTCTGCAGGTCCTCAAGGTGGCCGGAGAAGCCCTCCTCGGCCACCAGGATCGAAACGGCGGCCGCGCCGGCGGCGGTGTAGCGCTGCAGCACGTCGCCGAGCGGCTGCTCGGGAAAGGCGCCGTGGCTGGGTGAACACCGCTTGAACTCGGCGATCAGCTGAATGCCCAGGTGGCCACGCGCCAGAAAGGGTCGCACGGGGGATACCCTGACGGGCAGAGGCCGGTCCCGGCGCGCGAGATGGGCGAGGCGCTCGGCCTCCACAAGGCGCTCGAGCAGGTTCATCCCACCATCTCCCGCCGACCGAAGGCCGCGAGCTGTCTCAGCCGCTCGGCTGCGCGCCCGCTGTCGATCGCCGCCTCGGCGAGGGCCAGCGCCTCCTTGAGATCCTCCGCGCGCCCGCCGACATAGATCGCGGCCGCCGCGTTCAGGATGACCACATCCCGCTGGGCACCGCGCTCACCGTTGAGGACTGCCTGGGTGATGCGGGCGTTGTCGGTCGCGTCGCCTCCGGCGAGGGCCTCGACGGAGGCGGGCGCGAGGCCGAGCTCCCGCGCGTCGAGGGTCATCTCGCGCAGCTCGCCTGCCTTGAGCTCGCAGATCAGGTTCTCGCCCGCGAGCGTGAGTTCGTCGGCGCCGCCCGCTCCGTGCAGAACCAGCGCGTGCTCGCTGCCGAGTTCACGCAGCGCCTCGGCCACCAGCCGCACGTGCTCGGGGCGCGCGACGCCGATCACCTGGCGGCGCACGCCGGCCGGGTTTGCCAGCGGTCCAAGCAGGTTGAAGACGGTGCGCACGCCGAGTTCCTTGCGGGGAGCCGCCGCGTGACGCAACGCGCCATGCAGCAGCGGCGCGTAGAGAAAGCCGATGCCGATCTCGTCGACGGCCCGCCCGATCGCGGGCGCCGGCAGGTCGAGGGCCATGCCCAGGGCCTCGAGCACCTCCGCGGATCCGCAGCGGCTGGACGCCGCCCGGTTGCCGTGCTTCGCCACGGCGCAGCCCGCGCCCGCGGCGACGAACGCGGCCGTCGTCGAGATGTTGAACGTGGCCAGGCCGTCTCCGCCGGTCCCGCAATTGTCGATCGCATCGGCGCGACCCACCGGCACCGCGGTGGCGTGCCGCCGCATCGAGCGAGCGCAGCCCGCCACCTCCTCGGCGGTCTCGCCGCGGAAGGCGAGCGCCACGGCGAAGCCCGCGATCTGTGCCGGCGTCGCCTCTCCCTGCATCACCTCGTCAATGGCCGCCTCGGCCTCGGCCGCGCTTAGCCGCTGGCCGCGCAGGATGGCGGCAATCGCGTCCTTGATCATCTCCGGCACCTCCCCAGGAAGTTCTCCATGATGCGCGGACCCGCAAGCGTCGCTATGGACTCGGGATGGAACTGCACGCCCTCGGTCATGCCGTCCGGCGAGCGGATGCCCATCACCGTGCCGTCATCGCCCGTCGCGCTGATGCGCCAAGGTGGCCGAACCGTCTCCCGGGCGATCGCGAGCGAGTGGTAACGCGTCGCGGGAAAGTCCTGGACGATGCCCGAGAACACCCCTTCCCCGTCGTGGCGGATGCGCGACGTCTTGCCGTGCACGGGCACGCCGCGCCTGACGTCGCATCCAGCCAGAAGGCCGATGAGCTGGTGACCGAGGCAGACCCCCAGGACCGGCGTGCGTCCCAGCAGATCGGGCAGGATCCCAGGCAGCAGGCCCGTGTCCTCGGGCCTGCCCGGACCGGGTGAGATGACGACGCCGTCCGCCTCGCGCAGGAGTCTGGGCAGATCGGGCCGGTCGTTGCGTGCCACCCGGACGTCGGCGTAGGGGCCAAGCATCTGCACGAGGTTGTAGGTGAAGGAGTCGTAGTTGTCGACGACGAGGATCACGCCCCAACACCCCCCGCCAGTTCGAGCGCCTGCCTGAGTGCCGCGAGCTTGTGCTGGCACTCCTCGTACTCGCGCTCGGGATCCGAATCCTGTACGATACCTGCTCCGGACTGCAGATAGGCGATGTCCTTGGCCTGCACGATCGAGCGGATCGCGATGGCGAAGTCGAGGTTGCCGTCCGCCGAGATGTAGCCGGCCGCGCCGCCATAGGGTCCACGGGCCACAGGTTCGAGCTCGTCGATGAGCTGCATGGCGCGGATCTTCGGAGCGCCGGTCAGAGTGCCAGCCGGGAAGGCGGCCACCAGGGCGTCGAGGCTCGTGCTTCCCTCGGCCAGTTCGCCCTCGACCTCGGACACCAGGTGCAGGACGCGTGCGTACTCCTCCACCGCAAAGCTCCTCCGCACCTCGACGCTGCCTCTTTCGGCCACCCTGCCGACGTCGTTGCGGCCGAGATCGAGCAGCATGAGGTGTTCCGCCTGCTCCTTCGGGTCCTCGGCGAGTTCCCGCGCAACCGCCGTCAGGTCTTCCGGCCTGGCGGGACGCGGCCTCGTGCCCGCGATGGGGCGAATCATGACGCGACGGCCGTCCACCCGCACCAGCGTCTCCGGCGAGCTGCCGTAGAAGGCGAATCCGGGCATGCGCAGGTGGAACATGTAGGGCGAAGGGTCGATGGCCCGCAGAACGCGGTAGACGTCGAGCGACGATGCGCCGGTGCGGTAGGCGAGTCGCTGCGACAGCACCAGTTGAAAGATCTCCCCCGCGGCGATCGCTTCCTTGGCACGCAGGACGCGAGCCACGTACTCTTCGCGCGTGAGGGACCTGCCGAGCAGCTCCGGCTGCCCGCCCGCCCGGTTCGCCGAACGCCGGCCGCGCAGGATGAGCCGCTCCATCTGGTCGAGCCGCACCCGCGCCTCGTCCGGGTTCCCCTCCTCGTCCGCCACCACGAGGTGCGCCATCCGCGTGACGTGGTCGTAGGCGACGAGCTGCCGCGGGACGACGAAATGCAGGGTCGGCAGATCGCGGTCGTCCTCCGGTGCGACGCCGATCTGCTCGAACTCCCGCACGACGTCGTACCCGATGTACCCGACGGCGCCGCCGAAGAAGGGTGGCAGGTCATCGCCCGGGCTCGGGCTCGCGATGCGCGCGAACAGCTGGCGCAGTTCGGCGAAGGCAGGCGCCCGTCGCCGCTCGGTTCGCCCTTGGTGCTCCAGGCGGATTAAGCCCTGCTTTGCCTGCAGCCGGTAGAGCGGGTCCCAGCCGATGTAGGAGAAGCGTCCGACGCTCTGGCGCGTCGGGGCACTCTCGAGCAGAAAGGCGCCAGGTCGCCCTGCGACCGCCTGGTAGATGCCGATGGGCGTCTGCATGTCGGAAAGTACGGCTCGATGCCGATAGACGATTCCCTGTCGCTCCGCCACGATCACAGGCCAACCCTCCCAGCAACAACAAAAAAGCCTCCGTCCGATCGGGACGGAAGCGAACTTCCGCGGTGCCACCCCAATTGGCCGAGGCCCACTCTGCCGGTACGGGACAAGGTCCGATACCGCCCTCCGGATAACGGGGAGGCCCCGGCGGAGCCTACTTGACCCAAGGGTCTTTCGGTCCGCAGCTTGCAGGCCCATTCCTTAGCTTTCCGCTGGCCGGATTCGCACCGACGCCGGCTCTCTTGGCAGCGGTCCACCAGTACTCCGCCTGCGCATCGCTCTGCGCTATTGGGCACATCCTACGCCGCCTGCCGCGCGGTGTCAACGGCGAAAGAAATCCAGCACCAGTTTTAGCGACCTCGCCCGGTGTCCCACGCCACTCCCCGATGGCACCTGCGGACGCAGCGCAAAGGGGGCGTCGCCGCTGGACGCGGGCGCACGCCGACCAGATTGCCCCTGGTCTCGGATTGGCGGTGATCACGGTCGTCGGGGCGGGGTGTCCCTGCCCCTATGTCTCTCAACGTGGTAGCGGTCGAGACCGGGTTCGCCCGGCGTCGCCGTCACGATCTTCGGCACCGCATGCAGGCTGCCTTGTCTTGATGATCGCTGGCGTGAACGTCCTCCATACATTCGCCGACCCTCGCATCCAGTACGCCGCGTGACGATCCCCGGCTGGCGGCTGCGCTGTCAGCCGGGCAGCACCAGCGGACGCCCGCTCGCCGGATGCCGCTCCACCCGGAGCGGCGTCCGGAACACGGCCGTCAGGTTCTCTTCGGTCAAGACCTCTTCCGTCGGGCCAGTCGCAGCCAGGCGACCCGCGGCCAAGAGGGCGACCTTGTCGGCATAAAGCCCCGCGAGCATCAGGTCGTGCAGCACGATCAGCACGGTGCGGCCGCTGCTTCCCAGGCCGGCGAGAATTTCAAGAATCTCGCGCCTGAAGGCCGGATCCAGGTGCGCCGTGGGCTCGTCGAGCAGAAGATGGTCCGCGCGCTGCGCAAGAGCGGTGGCGATCATCGCGCGGGCCTGCTCCCCGCCCGAAAGCTGCGACATGCGCCGACTGCGCAGTCTCGCGATGTCCACCGCCTGGAGGGCTTCCTCGACGGCCGCCTCGTCCTCCGGCGACAGCGAGCGCAGCAGCAGCCGATCCCGCACCTTCAGCCGGTGCAAACGGCCGAGCGTGACGAGGTCCTCGACAGTCAGGTCGAATGCCTGCCCCATGGTCTGGGGCACGACGGCGATGCGCCGCGCGCGCTCCCCGGGCCTGAGAGCCCTGATCGGCACACCATCCAGTTCCACGGTCCCCGCCTGGGGTTCCAGCCTGCCGGCGAGGACGTGCAGCAAGGTGCTCTTGCCGGCGCCGTTGGGGCCGCAGAGCGCAATGAGCCCGGATCCCTCGATCGCCAGCGTCACGCCCAGGAGCACAGGTCGCTGGCCGTAGCGGAAGAGCACGTCCCTTGCCTTGATCGTCATGGACTGTGCCGCCTGTCGGTGCGCAGGATAAGCCAGATGAAGAAAGGTCCGCCGATCAGGGCGGTGATGATGCCCACAGGCACCTCGCCGAACGGCATGGAGCGGGCCACGGTATCGGCCAGCACGAGAAAGCCCGCGCCGCCCGCCGCGCTCGCCAGGAGCGAGCGGTCATGCGCGGCGCCGAAGAGCCGGCGCGCCACGTGCGGCGCCACCAGGCCGACGAAGCCTATGAGTCCCGACGCCGCCACTGCGACTGCCGTCGTCAGGCCGGCCAGCAGGAGCAGAACGATGCGGGTGCGCTGCACGTCGACGCCGAGGTAGTAGGCCTGGGACTCGCCCATGGCCAGGGCGTCGAGCTCGCGACGGTGGTAGATGCCCATGCCCAGCCCGACGGCGAGCACGAGCCCAAGTGTCACGATCTGTGCCCAGGTCACGCCGCCGAGGCCCCCGAGGAACCAGAAATAGACCGACAGGAGTGCCGTGTGGTCGAAAGCGAGCAGCAGCGAGGTGATGGCGCCGAGCACCACCGAAAGGGCGTAACCGACGAGCACGATCGTGACGCTGCCTGCGCCGCGCATGCGTGACGCCGAAGAGGCGGCGAGCACCGCGAGCGCCGCCCCCACGAATGCGCCAAGGGGCATCAGTCCGAGCTGAGGCAGCCAGATCTCCATCACTGTGGCGCCAAGCCCGGCCCCCGCGGAGGTCCCGATGAGATAAGGGTCCGCCAGGGGGTTGCGGAGAAGGGCCTGGAGGATGGTGCCCGCGAGGCCGAGTGCCGCCCCGACAAAGGCTGCAGCCACAATCCGCGGCAGGCGTACCTGCCAGACGATCGCCGCGACGACGCTCGTGGAGGCAGGGTGCGCCAAAGCGTTCAGCACCGCCCCAGGGGCGATGCCGGTCGGGCCCACGAGCACGGCCGCAAGCATCTCCACGACCAGAAGGCCGAGAAGGAGAACGCCCCGCGGACGCGCGCCCGTGAGCCGTGCCGTCATGGGATGCGGTGTCCCGGGTGCAGATCCTGAGCGAGTTCCTGCACGCCCTGCACCAGGGCCGGAGCCGGCTCCGAAAGCAGGTTCGAGTCAATGTTCTGCTCGACGCGCCCATGACGCACCGCCGAGATCTGGGACCAGCCCGGCCGCGCCGCCACAGTCTTGGCGCTCGCGTATGGCATGTCGAGCAGGACGATCACCTGCGGATCCTGCGCGATGATCGTCTCGCTCGAGAGGGCTGGGTACTGCTGGCGCGTCACGCCATCCGCGATATTGCTGCCTCCCGCGGTCTTGATCAGTCCGTCCAGGAAGCTGCCCGGTCCGGCGGTGTAATACTGCGTCGGGTCAAGCTCGACGTAGACCTTGGGCTGGCTGAGACCGCGGACCGCCTTGCCGATCGCCTGGAGCTTCGCCTTCATCGAGGCGACGAGCGCTGCCGCCTTGGCCGACCGCCCCGCAGCCTTGCCGACAAAGGCGATATCCTTGTAGATTCCCTGGACGCTGCTCGGATCCAGGGTGGCCACGCGCAGATGCAGGGCCTCGATCTCCGAAATGTTCTTGACGCCCTGCATGGCAAGGACGAGCTGCGGATGGAGGGCGGCGATCTTCTCGACGTTGAGGCCCGTGTAGGAGTCGCCGACCACGGTCAGCCCCCTGGCCTCGCGGCTGTACGGCTCGGGATCGTACTGGATGCTCTCGTCGTCGATGCCCACGATGTCCTTGCGCAGGCCAAGCGAGAGAAGGATCTGGGTATTCGACGGGCCGAGGGATACGATGCGCGTCACGGGAGTCTTGAGCGTCAGGTGCTTGCCCATGTCGTCGGTGAGATGGATCGGACCGGTGGCCTGCTGGGCCTGGCCGCAGCCGGCGAGCAGCATCGCGCTCGCGGCGGCAAGCGCAGCGATCCCTGCAAAGCGGTGCATGCAAACACTCCTTCCCTGGACATGCGAAACGCCCGGATTGCTCCGGGCGGCCCCCAAGAAGGCAGCGCTGCGCCGCCTTCCGGCGTGGCCTCTCCTCCGGAGGATCGCCGGCATGGCGCGGGCAGGTCTCCTGGCTCGCGGTGTCCTCGCGCCGCCTTCCCGTCTCTCGACAGTGGCTTTCGTGGCGCTCATCGGCCGCATACAGTGGCGGGACCGCTCAGGCTTCTCACCTGATTCCCTCTTCGCCCTCCCGTGGGAGGGCACCCGCAACCCTGCAATATGCAGTTGCCAAATCCTATAGTGAACGAACGCGCGGCGACTGCGCAAGAGTCTGCGCGGGATAGCGCCGCCTCTGCAGCATCTCATCGCCCAGCTCTGTCTCCCACGGCGTGAGCGACGACAGGTCCGGACCCCAGCCAAGCGCGACAGCCTGGCGCAGGATCTCGGCCTTCACCTCGGCGAGGGCGATGTCCCTCCCTGCCTCCCGCAGAAGTGAGGTGACGGCCTCGGGCTTCAGCACGCGATCGCTGCCGGCGCGGCGGTAGAACTCCTGCAGCAGGGCGGTGGTGCGCTGGGGGTCTTGTCGCAGCAGCAGCATGCCGGAGACCAGCGCGTAGCCCTGGCGCAGCGCCTGCGCGACACCCAGCAGCTTGCGCCCCCCCTGCGTCACGAGGTCCTGCGGCCCCTCGCAGTAGGAACCCTCCGCCCGACCGAACCGCACCGGCGCGCCGATCGCCGCGAGCGCGCGGCGCACAGGCCGCGTGAGCTCGTGAAAGTTCGAGTCCAGGCGCGAAAGGTCGCGGCAGGGCACGGCGCCGAAGAAGCTCAGGCAGCCCTCGTCGAGGAGAACCGCCGCGCCGCCCCCGACGCGCACGTAGACGGGCAGTCCCTGCGCCTCAAGCCAGGCGACGCCCCGCTCGGGGTGGGGCAGGCGCAGATCCTGCGGACCAAGCAGCACGTAGGGCTTGTTCATGCGCAAGCAGAACGTCTCAGGAACCCGGCCGGCCGCCACCGCGACGGCAACCGTTTCCGCAAGCGTCGGCGAAACCTGCCAGAGCCGAGGATCCTCGGTCGCATCGATGAGGCGCAAGCTGTCTCCTCCTGCGCATGCTCCGGGTTGCGCCACCAGCATACAGCAACGTTCCAGGCGATAGGTCCCCGCCACCCCTGCAGCCGCATCCGCCCCGGTGTTGCCTGGCCTAAGACTGATCCCGGGTCCGCCCGGTTCGTGAAAGCAGGCGACGCGCTTGAGCCTGTCTCGGCTCCTGCCGCCTCGTCCAGGCAACCATGTCATTTCTCATTCGACCATAATCGCTGATCCGTCAAACCGGGACAGAAGCGTCGAGCCCCACACGACACGGCAAATCCGGTTGCGTCCAACCCCACCGCATGGTACCGTATATATCGTTTGTACCTTTCTCGAACATTGGGAGGGCTCACTCGTGGCTAAGACCTGCTCCGTGTGCGGCAAGGGCGTCGCGCACGGCAACCTCGTATCGCACTCGAATATCAAGACACACCGCACGTGGGGCGCCAACATCCAGACCGTGCGCGCCGTCGTCAACGGCCACGTCGAGCGCG
>JAJYSZ010000121.1 GCA_021793315.1 Bacillota bacterium
CTGCACCGCTTTGCCTCCCGTCCAAGCCCCTGGACCCTCCTGATGTTCGCCCTCGGCGTCGTGTGGGTGTTGCGCAGCGTCGGGCGCTTGGTCCATGGACGGCGCTGGTAGCTGCCACTCTTCCGAGCCCTCGCGAAGCGGGGGGCTCATTTTGGTTAGGGAACGGCCCGGCCGGCGCCTAAACAGGAGAGCGAAGGGGGTATGCGCAGTGATCCTGTACGATTGGGCGGCCGTCCACTACATCGACCCTGTCTCGTGGCCCGATGTGCCTCCGCTGACGGAGGCCGAGGCCCGCGCCTACGCCGAGGTGTCCCACCAGCTTGACATCGACGCGCGGCCGGTGGCGATCGGTGATCTCCGCGGCGTGTTCCTCGCTCTGGAGATCTCGCACGCGAGCTGCACCGACGCCGGTGCCCCGGTGTTGGAGGAGACCGCCTGGGCACGCGCGCAGGCGTTGGCCAAGGCCCTGCAGGAAACCGGGATGCGTTTGGCGCTGGCCGGGCGCCAGAGCGGGTTCTGCGGGCGGCACGAAGTCGGGGCGTTCGTCGCGTTCGGCGACGACTTGTCGGCAGCGGCCGACGCCTGGCGTTCGGTCACGGCACAGCGCTAGACCCATAGGCCAGGGCCCCCGCGATCAGCGGGGGCCTCTCTGTAGCTGCACGACGTCGCCCTCCCGGATCCGGTCCTCGTCAGGGGGAAGCTCCAGCACGCTGCGTGCTCGGCGAAGCAGGGGGCCGATGCGCCACGGCCGCAGATGTACGACGCGGAGAACCCGCCCGTCCGCGGCGATGTAGGCCGCGCGGATCGGCTGGCGCATGAAGAACATATGGACGCTGTTGCACGGCGTAATCCAGAGGCCCCCGCCACGTTGAAGCCGTGGGCGGCCGACCAGGCCGCGCAGCCTTGTCCAAGGGGTATCTGCCACGCAAACCTCCGGCAGCACGGAGCCGGTCGCATCGCAAACCACCTGCATCGAGGCGCCTCCCTTTAAGCGATCGGATGCACCGCATAGAGCACCAGGTGGAATGCGAACGCTGCCCCCACGACCCCACCCACGAGGACCGCTGTCCAAGTCTTCCGAGACCGGCCGACACCTTTACGGACGAGCATGTGTCCCGCCCTGCGGGCCTGACCCTCCAAGAAGGCACCGACGCTGGCCACCAGCAGCACGGGGGCTGCAATGTGAGCTGGCCACGTGTCTTCGGGGTGGGCGTTCGCTGCCCGCGCCAATGCCTTACTTGCCATGGACGCTAGAAGCGCGTGATGGATCGCCGGCAGGGCGGCCACTACGGTCAGCAACATGGCCATGCCGACGCCCCGCATCAGGGATCGCAGAACGGGCAGACCGCTGTTGATCCGGCGATCAAGGAGGGCGAGCGCTTCGGCCAGGAGCAGGGTGAGCGGCTTCCCATGCTTGGGCACCGAAGTGCGTGGCGGCTCCCCATGCGCAGCCACGGCCGCTACCTGCCCATCCGGCGAGGGGTCCGAGATCCACCGGCTACGTTCGCCCCTAGACGCGGAGCGAGGCTCCCCTCCCCTACCGGCTTGTTTCTGGTCTCCGCGAGCAGGGCGCGCAGCATCTCGGTCCCCGTCAGCGGGACCACAGGCGCGAAGCGTCCACTCATGAAGCAGTCCTCCCTGTCGATTCCCCTTGTCGCGTGAGGCGTGCCCACGTTCTCCTGCCCATCGCCACGCACCAGGTCTGCCCACGCGTCGCGGACGGCCTGACAAGCACCAAAACGAGCCACACGACGGCGAAGCTGAGGAGGAGCAAGGACGCAAGAACCCCGAGGAACAGCACCAACGCGAAACCCAACCCTGCCATAACTGCAATCGGTCTGCCTTCTGCTAGCGAGAGATGGGTACGCGGAATCCAGGTCGAGTGGAAGCCCTGAGCCCACCACATAAGCGTGAACGCCCACGGAATCGTGGCGACGGGTAAGAGCACACGCCGAGCTTTCTTGCCTGTCGCAGACCATGCGTTCGCTAGCGCCATCCATACGAGGCCGAGCCCCGAGATCCAGACGAAAAGGACTACCGCCACTACGCTCCAGGCGGCGTAGCGCATCCCGTTGAGAACCCATGCAAGGCCATGGGCGAAGAACTCGTTAACGAAAGTGACGGCCAGCCATACCAGCACCACTGCGGTTACGACGCCAAGCGCCGCATGCCAGACATCGCCGCCCTCATTGCGGTGCCATACGTCCCATCGCCGCCAAATACGCAGGAGTCGACCGCCCATCTTAGACACTGGCATGTCCCCTCTTCCTCGTGAGGCTGCTTCACCGCTACACGTGCCCATTCTCCCGATCCAGTGCGGCTAGGTCCTCCAGTCGTTTAGGGAGGAAACCCCAGCACTCGCCGTAGAGATCGAAGCGAAGTTCCGATTCGTCCTCCCACCACGAAACGAGGTCCTTCTTCCACCTCAAAGCCGTGCGCAGGGCGCGAATGGACGCATGTACGCCAACAACCACCGTGACTGCGTTAAGGCCGACCCAAACGATTTGTGGGGTTCCCAACCATGTGCGCCACGGAGCCTCCGAAGACGCGATCAAGCCTGGCCGCAGGACAAGGACCGCCAAGGTCACAAGTCCCATAAGGCCTGCGGTGAATGCCTCCCAGCGAACATCCTGGCCGCGTTCCGTCTCGGCATCCGCGCGCTGACTGGGCGTGAAGTCGGCAACCTGGGCACGTGCCTTCGCACGGACATGGGCGATGGCCGCCTCATACTCGTCCGTCACCTCACGAGCATCCTGCGGCCTGAACAGCGCCTGCGTGATGGCCCCTGGCACCGTAGGAGGACCCGCTGTCCGCTTCACCGCTTGCCATCCTTCCCGTCGAAGACGCGTACGGCGTTGCAGAGCGCCGTCACGAGCGGCTGGAGTTCGGCGATCGTTTCCGCGTCCGACATCGTGCCAGTGGGCAGCGAGTTCCAATGCGCGATCGCTCGTGCAGCGTCCATCACCGCCACAAGATTCTGGACGTCCTGCGACGCTGGGCCAGCCAGGTACGTATGCGCCTCGGTGATCGCCTTGAGCGGGCCGGTGACCCATGCGGCACGGTCGCTGCCTCCCGGCTGGTATTCGGCTCTTTGCCCGCACCACATTAGGGCGGTGACGGCGCTACTGAGAGATTCGCGCTCTCGCTCCTCTCGCGCGACCGCAGTATCCCGCTGCCCGCGCAGCAGCGCGTCGCGGTCGGCAAATATTGCGACGATGCGCTCAGCTTGTTCCCGCGCTCCCACGCGGATGATGCCCAGGCTGAGGATCTTCAGAACCGCCTCCACGTCCTCCACGCCGGGTACGGCGTTGAGGGCCGCGAGGATCTCCGCGGTCTCCAGTCGTCGACCCGTCGCATCTCGAAAGGTCGGATCGTCGGCGTAGTCGTCACCGCTGTCTTCCATCGCGAACGTCACTGGTCGCTTGATCTTGTCTACTCCGTCATCCATGCGAGCCTTCACTTCCTTAGTTCGCGGGATGCGTCCCGGCCTCACACGCGATCTGTCAGGGGGGCCACTGGCGCCCGTGCCTGCCCGCGAACACGCCACGATCTCGCACAGTGCGCACCTGGTCCTCGTGGCCGACGCAGCTCGAGCACAGGTCATCCTCGACCCAGTGGCAGCCGGTCGCACAGCCGCGGTAGTCGTCGCAGCCACAGACACGACAGGTGCGTAGCTGCAAGGCGAAGCGACACTGCTGCAGGACCTCCTGGTTGATGTCGCTGGGCACCACGTAGCGCATCAGCTCGCACCCCCGCCAAGCATGGCAACCTGCCGCGCCGTCTCGCCAAGGGCGCCCTTGATGCGTCCTGCCATGGTGGCCGGCATCCCGGCTGTCAGCCCCCAGGCCAGGAGATCCCGAAGGAGAAGGGCAAGGTCAGCGTCCATGTGGGCCGCCAAAGGCGTCTCAACCTCCTGGCCCATCAGCCGTGCCACGCGATCGCGCAGTTCCAAAGCCCAAGAGGCGCCTTCGGCGCGCACGACCCCCTGATCGTCCCGGACGGGCTCGAGGTGGCCGGAGGCCGAGAGATCATAGAGAGCGACCTCAGGAGCGTGGTAGCGCCGGTTCCCCACCTCGTCGTAGATGAGCACGAAGGTGCCGATAGGCAATTCCGCTTTACGCCCGGGCGCCAGGAACCTGCCGTCGAAGGCGTAGCCGTTCGAGACGCTCGTATTCACCGCGTCGATGGCCTTACGCCAGAACTTCCAACGGCGATCCTTAGGCGCCGGCACGTCGAAGATCACCTTGGGCATAGGGCTCCCTCCCATTGTTCAGTCGGCGGCGCGACTCTCCAGCCCCCACGTGGTCTCCTTAGGAACCCACAGACCGTCCGCATCGCCTTCGCCCGTGACGGCCAGGGCGCCGCGCGGCAGGAACGCAAACTCCAGGACATTGGCGAAGTCGCCAAGGCTGGCCGACATATTCGCGGCCGACGCCAGCAGGGCGAAGCCCGAGAGGGGGTGCACAAGCGCGGCGACCGCGACGAAGAGCAGGCTCGCGATCACCGCGGGGTATAGGTTGAGTGTTGCGGCCTCTCGCCAGTTGAAGCGACCCGGGATGAAGGTGTAGGGACCGAGCCTGGACCATAACCGGACCTTCGCCCGACGTCCCATCAGCACAGCCGCGAGCCAGTGCAGACCCTCATGGACAACGATCACGACGAGGAACAGGCCCGGCCACCACGCGAGCTGCACAAGGAACGGCATGTCGGGAACCGTGACCGGGATCCTTTCCGCGCGAAAAGCGAGCCAGAAGCCGAGGAGAGCCAGGACGAAAAGGAACAGCGACGCGATCGACAGCCGGACGATGGTACGGGGATTGTTCACGGGCCACCCTCCGGCACGCCGGTAGCCGTCCAGCGAACGCTGCCCACCTCGGAAAAGATCGCTCGTCATGGACGTCCTCCTGCCCTCACTGTTGAGCACTCCGCGCCAACCGGTAGACCTCGCGCCACAGGGTCCCGCAGCCGGCATCGCCCGCCTCGCGGGCGGTGAGCGACCGCCAGCGTTGGGTGGCGTCGGCGAAGGGAATCGACCGTGGTCGCGCTGCGCGCCAGAGGGGCAGCCAGTCGTTGACTGGCGCGATCGTCAGGAGATCATGCCGCCACCAGGCGATCAGGAGGAAGGCGAAGCCCCCGGCTGCCGCATAGCCCTCCAGGAAGCGCGCCTGCTCCTCGGTGAGGTTGTCCCAGTCGAAGCGGTTGAGGACCGTCACCTCCTTGGCGTCGAAGGCGACGGGCAGGCCCATCACAACGCCGGTGAAGTCGACGGTGTTGGTGCGTTCCGGGTAGGCGCCGACCACCTTGCCGCCCTCCCGCCTCGGCTTCCACCGCGCCGGCGAGTGCGTGATGGCGATGCCGGAGCCGACCCCCCCTCTTGCCGCCTGGAGCACCAGATCCTCGAGAGCGGTGCCGCGGTTTGCTTGGGCGATGGACACGATGCACCCCTCCCCTATCCCCGCAGGGCTTCGTTCAGATAGCGCACGAGCTGCGTCGAGCGGTTGGCGCCGGGCCGGTGCACGGCGAGCGACACGGCCTTGGGCTGACCGATGAGGATGCACTGGCTCTGCGCCCGCGTGACCGCCGTGTAGATGAGGTTGCGATGCAGAAGGACGGCCTGCTCGGTGAGCATGACGACGATCACGATCGGGAACTCGCTGCCCTGGCTCTTGTGGACGGTCAAGGCGTAGGCGAGCCCGAGCTTGTCCTGTACCTCCGCGCGGCCGAAGGCGACCGGGCGGCCGTCGAAGTTGACGATCAGCTCCACCTCGTCGTCGTCCTCGCTGTGCGCGGCGCCGACGACCGTACCGAGATCCCCGTTGAAGATTTCCTTCTCGTAGTCGTTCTTGTGACAGATCACGCGGTCGCCGCGTGTGAAACGGGTGTCCCCCACCTTCATCAGCATCGGCTCGCCGGGATTCCACATCTCCTGCAGCCTGCGGTTGAGCTCCTTGGCGCCGGCGTCGCCGCGGTGCATCGGCGTCAGCACCTGCACGTCCTTCGACTGGATCCCCGCCTGAAGGGCCTGCTCGGCGAGCTGAAGCACGGCAGTTTGGGCTTCCTGCGCGTTCTCGACACTGTGGACGAGCCATTCGGATTTGGGGATCGCCTGCATGTCGGGCATCGCGCCGCGGCGGATGCGGTGGGCATTGTCGATGATGGAGGATCCCTCACCCTGGCGGAAGTTGTGCGCCAGAGTGACCGAAGGGACCCCGGCCGCCAGCAGGTCGCGCAGGACGTTGCCGGGGCCGACGCTCGGGAGCTGCTCGGGGTCGCCGACCAGGATAAGGCGCTTGCCGCTGCCGACCGAACTCAGCAGGGCGAGCATCAGCGGCGCGTCGCACATCGAGAGCTCGTCCACAATGATGGCTTCGGCGGCCACCGACTGCTGGCTCGAGTACATGCTGTCGCCTTCGGTGCTAGGTCGCAGACTAAGGAGCCGGTGAATCGTCTGAGCGTCGCGATCGGTCGCCTCCTGCAGGCGCTTGGCGGCACGGCCGCTCGGAGCCGCCAGGGCGACGGAGCGTACGCCGATGCGCTGCAGGGCGGCGAGGATGCCGCGCACCACTGTGGTGTTGCGGGTGCCCGGACCGCCCGTGATGATCACGACGGACTGGGTGAGTGCCGCCTTGATAGCCTGCGCCTGCTCGGGAGCGTAGCGCACGGCGACGTCGCGGCCAGCGCGATCCACGATGGCGTCGACGTC
>JAJYSZ010000122.1 GCA_021793315.1 Bacillota bacterium
CCGCTGCGCCATGCTTGCCATAGACCCGCGACTCACTCGATTGGTGTCATCGCATCGAGCGACGCGGTGGTCCACCAGCCGGAGCGGGCGAGGTCCCCTCGGAGCGCAGGAGAAGGGAGATCGAGCGGCACAGGGCTCTCGACCAGTGCGATGCGAGACAGACCACCCGCCTGGGGCACATCCGTCCGTGCGCACCAAGTCCTGGACGCTGCCTAAGCCTGTTGCTGCCGAGCGTCTCGTCCGCGGTCGGTCGGGTTCCCTGGTTTCGAGAACACCAGGCTTGGCGAGGTCGCCGAATTGCGCACCGCGATCCTCTGACGCAAGGGGACTTTCCCGCTCTGGTCGAGAAAGAAGCTCAAGCACGAGGTACCGTGTCGCAGCCTGTGAGATCCTTCGACCAGGCGAGCGTGGTGCGGGATGACGTCGCCGTGCGGGGAGCGGGCGCTTGGCGGAGCCCATCCTGAGCAGGCGGGCCGCTGTGATCATGTGGGAGGAGTGGGGCCGTGAAAGTGCTGATGCTGGGTCACAGCGAGGTTGAGAAGTTCCTGCCCATGTCCCACTGCATCGATCTCATGGAAGAAACGCTCCAAGCGGTGTCGGCCGGTGAAGCTGTCCAGCCCTTGCGCACGCGGATGCCATTGCCGGGCGGCAAGGGGATCATCGGGCTCATGCCGGGCTACCTCGGCAACATTCCGGCTGCCGGCGTCAAGGTGATCTCGGTCTTCCTCGGCAACACGGGCACGCGGTTCGAGTCGCACCAGGGACCGGTGCTGCTCTATGAGCCGGAGCACGGCCAGCTGCTCGCCCTGGCCGACGCTGCGACCATCACGGCGATCCGCACCGCCGCGGTGAGCGGTGCAGCGACGCGGCACCTCGCGCGTCAGGGCCCAGTGGACCTCGCCATCCTCGGATCAGGCACCCAGGCCCTGCTCCACGTCGCAGCGGTGCGGGCTGTGCGCGATGTCTCGCGCCTGCGCATCTGGAGCCGCAATCAAGAGCACGCGCGCCGCTTCGTGGAGCTCGTGGGGGAGCAGCACGGACTCCCGGTCGAGGTCATGCCGGATGTCGAGCAGGCGGTGGCCGGAGCGGACGTCGTCTGCACGACGACGTCCGCTCGGGAGCCGATCCTCGAGGGAGCCTGGCTCTCGCCGGGGACGCACGTGAACGCGGTGGGCGCCTCGGCACAGGGCTTCCGCGAGCTCGACGGCCAAGCCGTCGCGCGCAGCCGGCTGTTCGTGGACTTGCGCGAGTCGGCGGCCAACGAGGCCGACGAGATCCGCGTCCCTATGGCTGCAGGCGAGATCGGGTCCGGCCACATCCAGGGCGAGCTCGGTGAGTTGTTCGCGGGCAAGGTGGCGGGCAGGCGCAGCGACGAGGAGATTACCCTCTTCAAGTCCCTCGGTCTTGCGGTGGAGGATGTGGCCGCGGTGCACGCGGTGTACAGCAGAGCCAAGGCGGCAGGGGGTGGCATCGAGGTCGAGTTCTCGGGCGAGCGAACCGAGTGAGAAGTGGGTGCCGGCCGATCGGGCCGGCACCCACCCCCTGCGGGATGACGGATATCTGCGAGCGTCAGCGCCTAACCGCTGGCGCTCGCTCCTCTCACGCCGAAGGCAGGTCTCCGTCGACCGCCAGCACGGCCTTCGACTCCTTGCGTACAGCCTCCAGGTACTTAACGCCGCTGCCGGTGTCGATCGCGACCACGGTTTCCTCTGCACCGATCCATCCCTGGGTGCGGAACTGCCTCGCCGCGGCCAGCGTTGCCGCCCCCTCCGGGCAGACGTAGGTGCCCTCGAGGCGACCCACCAGTTCCTGTTCCAGCAGGATCTCTTCGTCGTCCACGGCGACGGCGCAACCGTCGGTCTCGTAGATGGCCCGCAGGACGAGAAAGTCCCCAAGGGCCTTGGGCACGTTGATGCCGAAGGCCAGGGTCTCGGAATCCGGCCAGAAGCTCGACTCCTCCCGCTGCTCTTCGAAGGCCCGCACGATCGGGGCGCAGCCGGATGCCTGCACAGCCGAGAGCCTGGAGCTCGCGCAAGGCCTTGTGGATGCCGATCAGGCCGACGCCGCCGCCGGTCGGGTAGAGGATGACGTCGGGCACCTGCCAGCCGAGGGCCTCCCCTTAAGGCTAGAAGCGTCGAACCAGCCCCGCTGCTGCACCGCCGGCCGACGATGCGGCCCGCGTCGCTGATGAGCCCGTATAGCCTCGGACTGGCTCGCCTGTGCAGGCGGGTATCGGCGTGACGCCTGTCCTGACCCGGCATTGCTCAAGGGCTCCGCTCGGCAGAAGTACCTTGACTGGCCATCGAGTGCTTCCGCCGCGAGCTACTGGCAATCCAACGGCATGCAGGAGACCGCCCCATAACTCCATGCCTACGTCACCTGGGCTGAGGCGTCGCGCTCGGGCGTGGGACTCCTGCAGGCGGCTATTCGAAGCCGCCGCGGCCTGTCGCCCACAGGGATGAGCCCACGCATGTCAGATGAAGAGAGTCGTATGCCCTTCCTTGGCCGTCTCGATGAACTCCCCGACGCCGGCTACGCGATCGACGATATCCTCGAGATCGGAGAGTTTAAGACCGAAGAGGTCCATCGTCATGCCGCAGGCGACGACCTCCACGTCGCCAAGCTCCTTTGCCGTGCGCAGCTGGTCCACGACGCCGGGAATCTTCCGTTCCTCGAGCATGGCGCCGAGGTCGCCCACCATGCCAGAGAACGACGGACTCACGGGCATGTGGAAGAACGCGCCCTTCTTGAACGCCATGAGACCCCAGAACGTCAGGAAGATACGCACCTCATGCCCCATCGCGACGGCGCCGGACGCCAGGATGCCCACTGGCAGGAGCTTGTCCATCTCACCCGAGAACACGATCATCGATACCCGGTCTTTAGCCATGCCTATCCCCTTCCGTGTTGGGCACATGTTCCCCGGCAATCGGGCTCCACATGCTGCGCACGAAGCCGAGGAAGAAGTGCAGCGTGATCGCCACCGCGGGATCCTGGCGCATGATGCGCAGGAGCTCGCGCATGCGGACCGGGCGGGGCGGCACGCCCACCTCCACTGCCCCTGCCTTGACCGCGCGCACGATGCGGTCCGCGAGTCCTTCCATGCCGGCCCCGGGGCCGATCTCCGCGATCTGGCCGAGGAGCGGTGTGAGCACTGCGGAGGCCCTTTGCAAAGTGCTTAGGAGGTTGACGATTTCCGGGCTCGTCAAGAGGTCGAGCGCTGCGATGGTCGATTCCGCCACGCCGCCGAGACGATTGACCATGCGCGGCGTAACCGAGGCGAGAACCGCCGACGCCAGGCTGTCGGCCTCATCGCGGAAGACGTCCGGGATGCTCGGTTCCTGTGTAGCCATCGACTGCACCCCCTACATGACCGCCTTGAGATTGGCCCAGTGGATCCGGTTGTAGGTCTGCTTGAACCAGTGCACCGCGTTCGTGGGCTCGGGCACCGTCGGAGGGTGCTCGTAGTCGAAGGAGAGAAACGTCGCCCGCTCGAGGCCGGTCTCGATGAAGCAGAATGCCCGACCGTTGTACTGGCTCGTGGGCTGCGCCCCTTCGGTGAGCACGCCGACTAGGTTGTCGGCCAGTACTTCGGCCTCAAAATGGGCCACCGAGCCCGCCTTGGAGATCGGGAGATCGGTTGCGTCGCCGAGGGTGAAGATGTCGTCATGCCCCTGCACGCGCAGGTTGTGGCGGTCGGTGGGATACCAGTTGCCCGCTCCACTGAGGTGAGAGGCGGCGCCCAGCTCGTCGCCCTGGTGGGCGGGCACGCTGACGAGGAGGTCGTACGGCAGGTCCGTACCCTCGAGCGAGTGCGCGACTCGTTTTTCGTGATCGACTGACTCGAGGTTGTAGAATGTCTCGATCGCGATGTTGCGCGCCTCGAATTCCGGCGCTACCCAGTCCGCCACGGCTTGAATGGAGTGCGCGCGGCCGAGCGGGTAGGTGTAGACGATTTCCGTCTTGTCGCGCACCTTGCGCTGGCGGGTCCACTGCTCGAACATCATCGTGAACTCGAGCGGTGCTACCGGACACTTGTGCGGCACGCCTACGGTCAGGACGAGTTTGCCGCCATGCCACCGCCGCAGCGCGTCGCGCAGGCGCAAAGCACCCGCGAGCGTGTAGAACCAGTGACCGCCTTCCCTGAGCCCCGGCACCTCGTCGAGGTTGAGTCCAGAGCCCGTGGCGAGCACGAGAACGTCGTAGTCGAGGGCATCGCCGTCAGAGCGCAGCACCTGCCGCTTTCCCGTGTCGATCCGCGTGGCGCGGTCGTGCACGAACCGGATGCCCGGGGCAAGGAGTTCCCGTACCGGCCGCATCAGCTGCGCAGGGCGCATCAGGTCGAAGACCACGTAGAGGTAGCCGGGCTGATAGATATAGGTTTCCTGCTCGCCGAGCAGGGTGATGCCGATCTCTCCCCGTTCGATCTCGCTATGGAGGTCACGCGCGACGAAGTTGGCCACCATGAGGCCGCCAGTGCCAGCACCGACGATGACGAGACGCTTTGGCATGTCTTCCTGGGCTCCTTAGTGCGCCTTGCGAACGGAGATCTCGTCGTAGTCCCCGTGCTCGTCGACGCCGAGGAACTCGTGGCCCGCCTTCTGCGCCCACATCGGGATGTCTTTCTTGGAGCCGGAGTCGGTGGATAGCACGACCACCACTTGACCGACATCCGCCCCCTTGACGGCCCGGATCAACTCCATCATGGGACCCGGGCAGAAGCTGCCTCGGGCATCGATGCGAAGCGGGGCCAAATCCATCAGATCCCAACCTCTCCATTGCGAATCGTCCGCCGGGAGCCCGGACTCGGGCGGTTTCGGTGAAGATATCCTTCCCTGCCGCCATTGCGCTATCCGCCTGGCGAACGGGCCGCGCGGCCTTGGAACCATGCCGTGCACATGGGGTGGGCGAGACGTGTCGGGGCATGCGGCCAATCGGCCTCGGGGTGCAGTCTTTGCGTCCGGCTGGGGCCGAACGGCCGTTGTTCCGACACCTGTCGGCACGTACGCTGGCACTAAGGTCATACCTTGGCATGCAGGCTTGGACGATGGGCGATGTGGCGCTCCCTGCGGACCGCCTGTCTGGGGCGACGGCGGCTGCGGGCTGTTTCACGGAACCTGCACCGTCGCCTGGCCGCCGCTGGACTCCGCTGGAGCTTCGGCGTCCGCCAAGGTTGGCAGGCCACATAGGTCCTACCATGAAGCAGCCTCCGATGCCTTGTCAGGCAATCCAGAGAAGAAGGGCAGGCGAGCCGACCGTGGCCCATGGGCCACAGGGAGGCAGGTCGGCGCAGACACGTGATCGATCCCTACCGTCCCGAACCGCTTGTCGATTTCCAGAACCCGGCGAACCGGGCCACCATGGAGCAGGCGCTCAAGGAGGTCGGCGCCGAGCTTGGCGCCCACTACCCGATCGTGGTGGGCGGCGAGCGCCGCACACGCGAGAACCGCCTGCGTTCGTACAACCCCTCACGTCTCGACGAGACGGTGGGCACCGTCTCGAAGGCGACGCGGCAGGACGTCGAAGATGCCATCGCGGCAGCCGAGCAGGCGTTCAAGACGTGGAGCCGCGCCGGCGCCGCGTACCGCGCGAGGGTGCTGCTCAAGGCGGCAGCTGAGCTGCGGCGCCAGAAGGCCCTCTTCACCGCGCTCGAGATCTACGAGGCGGGCAAGACATGGCCGGAGGCCGACGGCGACGTCGCCGAGGCGATCGACTTCATGGAGTTTTACGCCCGCCAGGCGGTGCGCCTCGCGGGGCCGGTGCCGACGATCAACCTGCCCGGCGAAGAGGACGAGTCCTTCTACATCCCGCTCGGCGTCGGCGTGATCATTCCGCCCTGGAACTTCCCGCTGGCCATTCTCTGCGGCATGACGACCGGCGCGATCGTGGCCGGCAACACGGTGCTATTGAAGCCGTCGAGCGTCACGGCGGTGATCGGCGCCTGGTTCGTGAACCTCTTGGAGCGGAGCGGTCTGCCGGCGGGCGTCGTGAACTTCGTGCCGGGCGACAGCCGGGAGATCGGCGACTACATGGTCAGCCACCCCCGCACGCGGTTCATCAGCTTCACCGGCTCGCGCGAGGTGGGCCTGCACATCAACGAGCTCGCGGCGAAGCACCAGAAGGGCCAGCTCTGGATCAAGCGCGTCGTGGCGGAGATGGGCGGCAAGGACGCCATCGTCGTGGACGAGACGGCCGACCTCGCAGAGGCGGCGGCCGACATCGTCACCTCCGCCTTCGGCTTCCAGGGCCAGAAGTGCTCGGCCTGCTCGCGCGCGATCGTGGTGGACGCGGTCTACGACGAGGTGGCGCGTCTCGTGACGGAGCGCACCAAGAAGCTGACGCTCGGCATGGCGATGGACCCGGCGAACCTCATCGGCCCGGTGATCGACCAGGGCTCCGAATCGAAGATCCTGGGCTACATCGAACAGGGCAAGAGCACCGCGAGGCTGCTCGCGGGTGGCGCCAAGGCAGGGGATGGCGGCCACTTCATCGCCCCGACCGTGTTCGGCGATGTCGCGCCGGACTCCGCCCTGGCGCAGGAGGAGATCTTCGGACCCGTGCTCTCGATGATCCGCGCGCGGGACTACGACCACGCGATCGAG
>JAJYSZ010000123.1 GCA_021793315.1 Bacillota bacterium
TTCAGGGTACCAGAAGAAGCAGGGGTACGAGGAGTGGGTTCTTCCTCGGGAGTTCAGCCTTGAGGTTGTAGAGCTGACGGGAGCGCTGCGAGACGGGCTGACGGCTGTAGGGCTGAAGGCAGCGATGGTGATCGCGCAGCAGTTGCTGGCGGCGGAGGTTGACGCCATCGTGGGAGCCAAGGGCAAGCACCAGGTCGAGCGTCGGGCCACGCGCCACGGGCACCAGGGCGGGTACGTCGTGCTGGCCGGCCGCAAGGTGAAGCTGCAGCGGCCAAGGGTGCGGACGCAGGACGGCAAGGAAGTGGAGCTGCGCAACTATCGCGGGCTGCAGCAGGGCGAGATCTTGGATGAGGCAGCGTTCGAGCGGATGCTCTACGGAGTGGCCAGCCGGCACTACGGGGTGGTGGACGGCGGGCTGCCAGAAGACCTTGAGGGCTATGGCACCTCAAAGAGCGCGGTGAGTGCCCGGTTTGCCTGTGCCACAGGGGAGCTCTTGCAGCAGTTCCTCCAGCGGCCGATCGACGCGCGGATGCTGGTGGTGTACGTGGACGCCATCTTCCTCGGCTCGCACGCTATCCTCGTGGCGCTCGGGGTGGACGGGGCAGGTCGCAAGCAGGTTCTCGGCATACGGGAGGGTTCCACCGAGAACGCCGCGGTGACGGTCGCACTGCTGGAGGATCTGGCGGCACGCGGCCTGCACGCGCGCCAAGGCCTGCTGTTTGTCGTCGACGGCTCCAAGGCTATTGCGGCCGCGGTGGCGCAGGTCTTCGGGGAGCACGCCCTGGTGCAGCGGTGTCAACTGCACAAGCGGCGAAACGTCGTGGAACACCTGCCGAAGCGCGAGCAGGGCTGGGTCAACCTGCGGTTGAGCACGGCCTGGGCCCAGGGGGATGCCGTCCGCGCCAAGCAGGAGCTCCAGGCACTCGCCAAAGAGCTGGACGTCAAGTACCCCGGTGCCGCCGCCAGCCTACGCGAAGGCCTTGAGCAGACCCTGACGGTGCAGAGACTCGCCCTCCCTGCGCAGCTGCGCCGCGGCCTGCGCACCACCAATGCGATCGAAGCCCTGAACTCACAGCTCCGTGCCACCGTCCGCCGCGTCTCGCGCTTCACCACCGGCGATCAGGCTCTGCGCTGGGCCGTGGTTGCAGCCCTGCGCGTCGAGCCACGCCTCTACCGCATGGCCGGCTACCGCCACCTGCCGATCCTGTCCCAGGCCCTCGAGGTCTTCGCAAGCCGCCTCGATGACGCGGCAGCCCGTGCGAGCTAGAGTACTTCAGGTTGCGGCATGAGCTCAGGCTCGCATCGGGTGAGAGACAGGAGAGTTGGTCGTCACGACAGTACGACTCCAAGAAGTAACCAGGTCCATTGAGAAACATCTCCTTGCGTTAGAGGTCTTTGAAGACCAGAGGGCCTTCATCGCACCTATCGAGCAATCGCTCAAACTCGCTGCATCGGTCGATCACTTTCAAGTCGCCATCTTGGTCGATCAAGTGGTCGTGGGATACGCACTGTATTTCACGACCTTGGACAGGACAGGCAATATTCCCCAGCAGCTGAAGGATTCCGCCGGCCGGTACACGGAAGTTGTACGGTTCCTGGTTGATCGACACTTTCAGCGGCGGGGCATTGGCACTGTGGCCCTGAGCATGCTTGTAGACCACATCTGCGCCACACATGGCGCGGTGAAGATCTGGATGTCGTATTGCAAGGGAAACACGGCCTCCGGAAAACTATTTCGGAAGGTCGGCTTCCAACAGATTGACGTTCAGGAGGAACAGGAGTTCGTCCTGGTGTTCGAAACATGATCGAAGCCTTGATTTGCAGCCTCAGAATCGTCTGCCACCGCAGCTACCAACGTTGCCTCATGCGCGACGTCCACGCTACCCGTATCGATAAAGCTACAGCGCGTGCGAACTAGATAAGTCACGAAATCGGGCGTCCCCAAGTTCCACTACGTTCAGGACACCACCCGGATCATCCGCGGCCGGAGTCTTTGCGGACTGACGCTTCAGAGCGTTTCGCCAGCAGGCGATGACACCGGGGGCGTGCGGTGCCGTGCCGACATCACCGTCTCAATGACTGCACCGCGCAGGAGGGTCGCGGTCGCGGCGATCCGGGCCCGGCTGGGCGCGAGCATCGGACGTCCGAGGTAATGGCCCTGGCCGTAGGCGAAGCCTGCGCTGCGCGCGGCACAGAGATCTTCGCCCGACTCGATGCCATTCGCGATCAGCTCCATGCCAAGCTCGCCGGCGAGCGCCGTCAGGGTGCGGGCGATCGCGAAGCGCCGGCTGTCGTCCGCGATGCCGCGCACGAGCGAGCGACTGAGCTTCAAGCCGCGCGGCCGGATGTGCAGGATGCTCTCGATGTTGCCGTGAGATTCGCCGTAGTCGTCGAGGTAGAGGCTGAAGTGCTCCCTCTGCAACTGTGCGAGCAGGTTGGGCGGGACGCCGATGCCTTCTTTGATTTCGAGCGCGAGGTGCGGGTAGTGGCCCCGCGGCGAGGGAACGTAGCTGTCGACATTGAGAAAGAGGATCTCATTGCCCTGAAGGAACCGCTCCGCGGCCAGGAGCGCGAGACCTTGCGCCCGTTCTTCGAGCTCCTGGAGCCAATGCTCCCTGCGCGCCCTGCGCAGGAGATCCCTCGGGCCAATGTCCGTGCCTTCGGGACCGCGCAGCAGGGCTTCAAAGCCGTGAACGCGGCCGGTTCGCAGATCCATGATGGGTTGCAGGGCAACAGTGAGCGTTTCAAGGCGTACCTTATCCGTCACAATGTCCGAGGTGGTCATGGCTGCCTCCGGCGGGTTCTGACTCGTGAAGTGCTATAGATCGTGTACTTTCGTCCGCGACCGCGTTCGCGGACGACTCCCGCCTGTCGGGATCTCTTTGCCGTAGTTTGCGCCAGAGTGCAATGGTTGGGTATATGCTGTACCTACAGGATTGTGACGAGGTCACGCCCATGAGTATCGGACAGGTTCTCAGGGCAGAGCGTAGGAAGATGGGCCTCACGGTCGCCCAGGCAGCGAGCCTGGGAGGCGTGACTCGCTCGTACCTCTCCATGGTGGAGACGGGCCAGCGCGCGCCCAACCCCGAGGTGCTGGTGCGCTTTACCCAAGCGCTCCAGATTCCCGCGGATGCTTGGCTGTCCGCGTTCCTGAGCGACGAGCGACGTTGCCAGCGTCTTGTAGGTCTCGGCGGTGCCCTGTTCCAGGCGGGAAACTACACGGCCGCAAGGCGCGCCTCGGCGCGGGCTCTCTTGGTGAGCCGAACGGACCATGATGGGCGCTATAACAGCGAGATCTACTTGCTCCTCGGTCGGGTGCGGTACGCGGAGGGACGTTATCGGCAGGCTCTGCGATGGTTCTCGAGGCTAACCCGAGCTGTCCGTCATTCGCAGGACGGTTACTTGCATGGCATAGCGGCGTTCAACCTCGCCCAGAGCCTAGCGAGGACGGGCCGCGAACTGGACGCGCTGGCGAAGTTCGATGAGGCAACCCAGGCGTTTAGGGCCGTGCGCATGTGGCCACGACTGGGGCTAGTGTGGCTCGCCAGGGCGAATCTGCTACTAACGCGGAGCATGTACAGGGACAGCCAAGGGGCCTACCGTAAGGCGGCACACCTCTTGAGGGGTAAGCCGTTTCACGACGATGCTCTTTTGGGGGTCGCCATCACGACGATCGTCGTGCAAGGGCCGGCAGCGTCCGTGCCTTTGCTTCGCAAGATTATCGACAACGAACGCACGGACGTAATCGTCAGGGCCAAGGCACGAGACAACCTCGCCATGGCGCTAAGGGAGATAGGGTCGTACCCCGAGGCAGTGAGCCAGGTACGGTGCGCGCTAAAAACACGCGACAGGCTTCCGCCGAGACTTGTGGCTGCTCTGCTTGCTGAGGAGGCCCTTTGTTACGCGCGTATGGGCGACTTGGCGTCGGCTCGCAGGGCCATGGATGAATATAAGGCCATCGCAGGCGAGAAGGACGACCAGGACGTGGCAGCTATGGGGATTCTGGCGAGGGTGTTGGAGGTGGAGCCGCCGCAGGAGCAGCTTAGCGGCGCTGTGGCCGATGACCACGAGCACCACATGAGTGAGGCTCTGCGGATCCTCCAGGCAGCCCCAAGCCGACCGAAGGAGAACATAGCCCAACGCCGAAAGGAGGTTCCATCCGTCGAACTGGCACCCTAGAAACTATATGAAGTGAAGTATAATGGGATCTAAAGTACGTGGAGACGGGGTAGAGGCATTGAACATCGGCGACGTTCTTCGCGCGCGTCGCGAGGCACTGCAGCTTACCATCACCGCGGCAGCGCAACGTGCCGCGGTGCCCCGCCCGTACCTTTCGATGATTGAGAGCGGACGTCGCAGCCCAAGTGCCGAGGTGCTACTGCGGATTTCCCGCGGGCTCGACATGACGTCGGACATGTGGCTACGGACGTGGATTCGCGCAGAACCCCGATGCGAGCAACTGCTCGACGTCGGGCGTGAACTTTTTGTAGAGGGCGACTGCGCCGGAGCTAGATTGGCTCTGAGCCGTGCATTGATAGTCAGTAGAAGGAGCGGAGATGCCCGACTCTTGAGCGATGTCCATGACGTGCTGGGGCGACTCCATTTCTCGCAGGGTCGTTATGCGCGAGCCCTGAGCTGCTTCGAGCGACGCGAGCGATGGGCACGGCGTACTTCGGATCCCCTCACGCTGGGTGTTGCAACGTACAATCTGGGCCTCACATTGGGGCAGATTGATCGCGATGTTGAAGCGGTCCGGAAGCTCGACGAATCCATTCGTCTATTCGGTGAGCAGCACATGCGGGCCGAGCTTGGGCGTGCGTGGCTCGCGAGAGCTAACAGACTTCTGGCCATGCGCATGTACCCCCAAGCTGATGAGAGTTATCGGCACGCGGCGTACCTGCTGCGGGGCAAGCCATTTCACCCACACGCAGTTCTAGGTGTGGCCACCGCGACGTTGGTGCTACGTGGCCCCGATGCGGCCATTCCGATGTTCCAGAGCATTTTGCGTCTCAAGGCACCGGATCAAACGGTGACCGCTCAGACGCTGGGGTATACTGCGGTAGCACTACGTTGGTTGGGACGGTATGACGATGCCTTCCAGCAGTTGGAGAGGGCCTTGGACAACCGAGCGCAGTTGCCACGAGGGATTGTCGCGGCGCTCTTGGCGGAAGCTGCCCTCTGCCAGACTTTCAAAGGTGAATTCGATCGGGCCCGCTCCATGCTTGAAGAGTACCGGCGGATGGGCGACGACACGGACAGCTCGGACATTGCGGTCATGAGCATCGTCGCCGAGATCCTGGGTGTCGAGCGGTCGGCCGCCCCCATTCCACCGAATGTGAGGGACGGCCATGAGCGGCGCTTGACAGCAGCTCTCCAGCTGCTTCGAGATCTGCCAACGCCATTGGAATCTTACGGAGAGGCGTGAAAGTCCCGTCGCGCTGCATCCACGTGAACGCGCGCGACGGGGAGAAAGGTTTGGGCGGCGAAACGACTTCCCGATGAATGCGGCCTTGTGCCTACAAGCTTGAAGCTACAAGGCGGAAGCGCGCAGATGTTACGCGCTCGATGACCAAGTCTGACAGGAGTTGACTGGTTCGGTGGATCTCTTGACGATCCGGTTCCACCACGGGCCGGCCAAGATAGTAGCCCTGGCCCAGAGTGAAGCCGGCTCGGCGGGCCGCGACCAGATCTTCGCTGGTTTCAATGCCTTCCGCTACTAGCTCCATGCCGAGGTCCACAGCGAGCGAAGACAGTGCGCGGGCGATCGCGAACCGTCGCACGTCCTCACTGATACCTCGGACAATTGAGCGGTCAACCTTGATGCCGCACGGGCGGATGTCCAGGATGCGCGACAGGTTGCCGTGCGAGACGCCGTAGTCATCCAGGTAGAGCTTGAGGCCCTGTCGGCGCAGGCTCTCGATTTGGTGCTGGCTCACATCCTGAGCTTCACTTACTTCCATGACGACATGAGGATAGCGATGTGGTGGCATCGAGAAACGAACGTCGCCATTGAGGAAGAGGATTTCCTCCCCGTCCAGGTAGCGCTCGGCCGCTTCGAACGCAAGAGACCTCGCGCGATCCTCCAGCTCACCGAGCCAATGCTCGCGCCGCGCGCGGCGGAAAAAGGCCGGCGGGTTGATGTCGCTGCCAGCCGGGCCGCGCAGCAGAGCCTCAAAGCCGTGGACCTTGCCAGTCCTGAGATTTAGGACCGGCTGAAGGGCAACGGTCAGCTCCTGAAGCCGCACACCGGTTGCAAGGCTGGTCGAAGTGGCCATGGTTACCTCCATCTGAATCCGAGTCGGTACAACGTCTAGATGAGGCCGGGGTCTCCTGGGCTGGCGGCGGAGTCGGGCTGGATCAGGGACGACGCGAGGTAGTGGTGGCCGGTGGTGGTAGCGGCAGCGACGGAAGCGGCAGGAGCCTGGGCGATGGCGAAGGCTGGGATGACCACGATCGCGGCAGCCACGAGCACGTCAACGATGCGCTTCATGCAGAA
>JAJYSZ010000029.1 GCA_021793315.1 Bacillota bacterium
CCATCCTTCCGTGCCTCGTGCAGCCTTGAGCCTGTTCTGGCGGCCGATGGTCTTCGGATTCTACGAGAACCAGGGCACAGGTCCGGGGACGGCTTGGGCATCTCTTGTGGCCCACGCAAGGCAGATCCAGATCACCAGTCCGTACTGGTACCGCATCAACGCCTCCGGCAACCTGACAAACGACATGGCAGTCCCGCAGGTGACCAAGTTCGCGCACAGCCATCGCAGCTACGTCTGGCCCTTGATCGGCAACTCCGGCACCGACCCCATGTACACTACCTCGACGCGCAGCCAGATGATCGGGACGATCGAGAGCCTCGTCAAGCGCCACGGCTACGACGGCGTCCTGATCGACTTCGAATTGCTGGCGCCCTATTCGCGCGACGATCTCTCCACCTTCCTGAACGACCTCGGCAAGGCACTGCACCATCAGGGCAAGGGACTCGGTGTGGCGGTCTTCCCCAAGGTGGGCATCAGTCGCGACATGAGCTACCCCTACGACTACCCGGCGCTCGGCAAGGTCACGGACGCCGTGGTGATCATGGCCTACGACCACCACTACCAGGGCGGCCCGCCCGGTGCCGTGGCGCCGCTGCCGTGGGTGCGCAGCAACGTCGACTTTGCGCTCGGCCACATCCCGAGCGAGCGCATCTACCTTGGCGTCGCCTCCTACGGCTACGACTGGATGAGCTCCGGCCAGACCAGCACGGTCACGACGCTGCAGGCCCAGGCCCTGCTCAAGAAGTACGGCATCTCGCCCACCTGGGACCCGACCTCCCAGGAGTACCACTTCAGCTACGTCGACGGTGGACTGCACCACGACGTCTGGTACGAGGACCAGCGTTCCTTCGGCCAGAAACTGGCGCTCGCCAAGGCGTCGCGCCTGGGCGGCATTGCCCTCTGGGAGCTCGGCGGGGAGAACCCGGACATCTGGACCCAGCTGCGGCACACGATCTTCTGACACGTCAGGCAAGGAGGACCGCGCCGAGGACAACGAGCGCGGTCCCAGCCCAAGCGAGGGGCGTCGGACGTTCGCGCAGTCTCATATAGCCGAGTCCCGCGGCAAACAGCGGTGCCGTCTGACGCATCGCCACTGTGGGTGCCAGCGGCCCGAGGCGATAGGCGTAGAGGAGCAGCAGGTACGACGCGAGGCTCAGGGCGCCGAAGACCGGAGCCAGGCGATCCCCCGGACCGGTCGCCGCTCGCACGGCGAAGGGGGCTGTGAGCACGGTGGCGCCGGTGTAGAGCAGAGCGATGTAGAGCAGCGGCGGGGCATACTGCACGCCCCGGCTGTCGACGAAGGTGTAGGCGGCGATCAGCACGCCAATCCAGGCCACGCGCAGCAGGTCGCGCGGGCGTTCAGGCTTGCCCGACACGAGGACGCTGCCCAGCAGCACAAGCGCGATGGCGGCCCATGCGAGAGGCTGCTGGGTCTGGCCGAGCAGCACGAGGGCGGCCAGGGACGCCAGCAGCACGCCGCCTGCGCGCGAAAGCGTATAGGCCCAGTGAAGTTCACCTGTGCGGTAGGCGGCGGCCAGCGACGTGAAGTAGAGGGCGTGCACCACGGCGGTCGCCAGCAGGTATGGCCAGAGGTCCTCCCAGGCGGCGTCCCGCCAGAGTCCCACCGACAGCATCAGGGCCAGGACCGCGGAGGAGCCGGTGAGCAGCCACATGAACCTGAGACGCCCGCTCTCCTGCCGTGCCGCCGCGTTCCACAGGACATGCAGCACAGCGGAGGCGAGCGCCAGCAGCAGGGCCATCTGCGACATGGGATCACCTCCCCGGCCGCAGCTCGCTCAGAGCTCGATCTGCGCCGACCAGCCGGCTTCGCGCAGCGGGCTCAGGGTCTCCTGCACGAACTTGCGGTGCCGAGGGTCCTCGATGTAGGCGGTGAAGTCCGCTGGCGACCGGAAATCGAGAGAGACGGCGTAGTCGGCGGGCACGCCGGAGCTGCCCGGCAATCGGAGCGCCGTGCCAACGTGGCCGTCGGCGACGGCTGGAATCTCCCTCAGCAGCTGCCGGAACGCGGCGTCGAGAGCGGCGACCTCTTCGGAGCGGACGCCCTCCTTGAACTTGAGCAGCAGGACATGGCGGATCATGGCGGACCTCCTCAGGAGATGATGTCGGCTGGCGCGGCAGTTGCGGTGTGGGTGCGGTAGGTTGCGAACGCCAGGGCTGTCGAGAGCCAGAGTACTGCCGGACTGAGGACGATGCCGAGCAGCTGGCCCGACGTGCCGAGGACCTGCTCGATGAGCCCTGCCGCAAGGTCAATGACGATGGCGACCAACAGGACAAGTAGCCAGTGCCCGAAGCGCCCGCGTCCGTAGGCTGCCGCGAACGCCTGCGAAAAGGCCACGAGAACGGGGACCTGGTCGACGTAGACCTGCGCCTGGGCGGCCTGCATATAGGGCCCCACGGCCGCGACCAGCACGATGACGATGACGGCGAAGATGCCAAGCAGTCGGTAGACGTCCGTCAAGTTCAGGTTCGCAAGGGACGTGACGTGGCTGAGGCCCGTGAAGGCGCCCGTCACGGCGAGCAGGAGCAGGATGACGATCGTCAGCGCGATGCCGATCAGGAGGTTGACGCCGAACAGGCCCAAGGTGCGCCCCCACAGGCGGTAGCCGCGGGTCCAGAAGGCGCTGGGCGGATCCCCGCGCGCCGCCTCCCCCAGGGCGCCGAGCGCGGCGCCGTAGCCGAACGCGAGCTCGGCTACGACCGCCAGGACGCCGATCAGCACCACAAGCCCGCCGGCCTGACCGGCGTGGGCGGCGGCGTCGATGGCGACCAGCCCCACGATCAGCGCCGCCGCCACGATCGTCAGCAGCAGCTGGACGTAGACATCCGCCCTCGTACGTAAGATCCGGCCCCAAAGGGAAAAGATCGAGGAGACCACCCGACCACCCCTTCATGCATGAAAACGTCCCGCAGCCGGGCCCGGGATCACCATTCAGTTCGCCCAGGCGGCCTGTCGCTCCTTCGCCAAGGCAGCATCGGGCACCGTCCCGCATAGCATCGAGTAGCGGGGGTGACCCAATGGCCGGCGCTGCCGACGAGAAGCACCATGCCCTGAACCTGCGCGACCGCCGTCTGATGGAACTGACGGGCGTGACCAAGGTGGAGTCGTTCGACGAGCACGAGATCGCCCTTTCCACGCAGCTCGGAGTACTTTCGGTCAAGGGTGAGAACCTGCACATCAAGCACCTTGACCTCGAAAACGGCGACCTCCAGCTGGATGGCACCATCCTGACGCTCAGCTACCAGCAGGAGAGCCGGCGCAAGGGGCGTCTGGGCAGGCTGATCAGATGATCGATCTGCCGCTGCCGGAGCAGTTTGATCGCCTGCTGTGGGCGGCAGCCGTCGGTCTGTGCCTGGTGCCCCTTTGGTACCTTGTCGCGCGCACCTGCGGGCGACGAGGCTTCTGGCGCAGCTTTCTGGAATTCTGGCTGCTCGGCCTCCTGGGCGTCGGCGCTGCCGCGGCCCTCTTCGTCGGCACCCTGGGTGACCTTAGGGCCTACGTGCCGGTGGGATTTGCCGGCGGCGGCGCTCTCGCGGCAGGACTTCTGCACATTCTCCGGGCTCCCTGGCAGGAGACGAGGCACAGGCACAGAATCTAATCCGACATTCTATCCACAAAGTGTGGACAAAATGTGGACAAGCAAGGAGGCGAGGCGCAAGTGCACCTGGAAATCAGGGGGGCAGAGCGCCTCAGCTTTCGGGAGCGGCAGGTGGTTACCCTGAAGGAGACAGGGGTACGCCAGGACGCCATCGCGCGTCAGCTCTCGTTGAGCGAGTCCAGTGTCGCCACCCTGCTCCATCGCGCCAAGACAAAGGGCTATCAGGTCGTCATCGTCATCGATGGTGACCCTCTGGCCTTGAACGACGACAGCTTGGAGGAGGAAGAGGAGATTGGCGAAGGCAGCTGACGCGATCGGCCTCGCAGTCCTCCGTGCACCGGCTCCTGCGCGCAAGGCGCCGGCGGAGAAGGAGGAACGGCAGAGCCAGCCCCGTCGCAAGGCGCGGCGCCGGGTGCGCCTGCGCTTCGGCCGCCTGATGTTCGCCGCGGCGATCGCCTACCTTGTGGGCGCAGGGGCGATCGGTGAGCTTCAGCTGCTGCACGTGCAGGCGCAGGAGAGCCAAGTACTCCAGAAGCTTCACGTGGTCAAGGGACATGCCGCACAGATGAAGACCGAGTTGCGCCAGCTGAGGACGCAGACGGGCGAGGCCGAGGCGGTGCGGCAGGTCTTGCACTACGCGCCCAAGAGTGGCGCACCCGTGGTGATCACGGTACAGCACTGAAGTGTGGCGTTCGGCGGTAGCCGGGCGAACAAAAGGGAAGGCTCCCGTTCGGGACCGTAGGGGAGATGCCGCCCATACGGGGAAGAGCGATGTCGCATGCCATACGAGGAGGATGTCCGGTGGGCAAGATTCTTGTGCTGCTGAACGCCGGTAAGGAGGATCCGACGCGCGTGCGCTCCGGACTTGGCTTCGCAGGCGTGGCGAGCCAACGCCCGGACGTGGACAAGGTCGCCCTCATCTTCTTCGGCAATGCGGTAGAATTGTTGACCGATCCCGAGTATGTCGGCACAGCGGAGAAGTTTATCGAGCGTGGCGTCCTGACGCTGGCCTGCCAGGCGCATGCAGAGCAGAAGCAGATCAAGGACCAACTGAGCCAGGGTCCCGTCACGCTGAAGTACGTCGGCGAGGACATCGTGCGGCTGATCAACGAAGGATACCAGGTCGTCAGCTTCTGAAGGGGAGCCCATCGCGCTCCGCCGGTGAGGCGAGGGGCGTCAAGCCGCCCGGTGCGGCCGCGTTCGCCACGCGGCCGGGGTCGGATCGGCCCGGCTTTCTACCTCCGAGAAGTTGGCCTGCGCTTGACTGGACGCGCAGGACCTCGCTAAACTTCGTATCAGAGGTATTGGGCGAATCAGCCCAGTTGGAAAGCGGGGAGACTTTGGCGGAGGAAGAGATCGTCGTTGGGTCCGTGGTCGAGGGCGTGGTGACCGGCATCACGCGCTTCGGCGCATTCGTGTTGCTCCCGGGCGGCAAGACAGGACTTGTCCACATCTCCGAAGTGGCGGATTCCTATGTCAACGACATCAAGGAGTTCGTCAAGGAGCAGGACCAAGTCAAGGTCAAGGTTCTGTCGTACGACGGCAACCAGAAGATCGCTCTCTCCATCCGTCAGGCCAAGCCAGGCGCATCGGCCGTCCGTCCGCGCAGTGGAGGATTCAGCGGCGGCGGCGGCGGCGGCGGCGGTCATGGACGTGGACCCGCACGTCCGCAGAACTTCGAGGACCGTCTGGCCCGGTTCATGAAGGAGAGCGAGGATAAGCAGGCGGACTTGCGCCGCCATCACGACTCGCGCCGGGGAGGTCACCACGGCCGCGGCGAAGGCTCGCTCTGATTCGTAGCGGAACTTCCGGGCGTCCTTTCTGGGACGCCCTTTTTATGCCTCAGAGACCGGTGGCCTCTTGCGCAGCCTGGACCTGAATGGCAAATTAAGTATGCCAGTCCACAGAATTCGACAGAAAGGGCTCGCCGCCCATGTTGGCAAAAGTTCAGGTGCAGGAGCGGACGATACGCGTGGCGCTGCCGGAAGGCACGGAGCGCACGGTCACCTTCCCAACTGCGATCGCACAGGTCGTGGGGTTTAGGGAGGTCGTCGCCGTCCGCTGTGAACCCGATGCCTACACGATGCGAGACCGCAACGTATTCGGCGTCACCGACGTGTCCGGCGAGGTGTGGCGAGTGGACGCCCGGATCGCCGGCTCCGTCTGCACGGAGATCGCCGCGCAAGCGGAACGGCTGGTCGCATCCCTCTCAGACGGGCGTGTCGTTGCGCTTGATCCGATGACCGGAAAACTGCTCTAGCCGAAGCGCTTTGCACGAGCGGCCGCCTTCTGGTACCATGTGCACAGATTTGTGCACACGACGGGAGAGGTAGACTTTTGGAGCGCTTCGCTTTTATCCTCCATCCCCTGCGCTTCGTCGACTTCACCCGCAAGTACCCCGCGCTACGCCTGCTGTCCGAATCTTTCGTCGAGAAGGGTTTCAGCCATCTTCCGCCGTACAAGGCCTCCCACATCACGGGACTTCGCTCACCCACCGGCGTGGAGGCAGAGGGCTGGTTCATCGTCGTGCCCGTCTCCGCCAATCTCATGGTGAAGATGCCATTCCGCGAGGAGATCCTGCCGCGGCTCGTGCGCGCGGGCAGGGTAGCCGAGGATCTCGGCGCCCGCATCGTCGGACTCGGTGCGTTCACCAAGGTGGTGGGAGACAGGGGCGTCTCGGTGGCCAAGGCCCTGTCTGTCCCCGTCACGACCGGAAACTCCTATACGGCCGCGTCTGCCGTGGACGGAGCGCTGCTTGCGGCGGAGCGCATGGGCATCCCCGCACAGGAGGCCGAGGCGTGCGTCGTGGGAGCCACCGGTGCGATCGGCCGCGCGGTTGCCGCGGCCTTGGCGGGTTCGGTGCGGCGGCTCAGCCTGATCGGTCGGCGCGTCGACAAGCTGCAGGCCATCAAGCGCAGCATCGACGATCTCGGCACCTACACGGACGTCACGATCGGCACCGACGCGCGGGTCGCGGCCAAGACGGCCGACGTCGTCCTGACGGTCTCGTCGGCCACGGGCGTGCTGCTTGAGCCGGAGGACCTGAGGCCGGGGTCGGTGGTCTGTGACGTGGCACGGCCGCGCAACGTGTCGGAGAAGGTGTACGAGCGGCGCCGCGACGTCCTCGTGATCGACGGCGGCGTCATCGCGGTGCCGGGCAAGGTGGACTTCCACTTCGACTTCGGCTTCCCGCCCGGCTACGCCGAGGCATGCATCGCGGAGACGATGATCCTGACGCTCGAAAAGCGCTACGAGCCGTACACGCTCGGCCTCGACATCAGGCCGGAGCGGGTGCGGGAGATTCGTGAGCTCGCCCGCCGCAACGGCTTCTCGGTCGCGGGGTTCCGCCGCTTCGAGCGTGCGATCCCCGAGGCGGAGATCGACGCGATCCGCGAGGAGGCGGAGCGCAGCCTGCGCCGCTCGACCAGCGCCTGAGCCGGTTCTCGGCGACCTTTTGTGCCCTCTGCCTGAGGCAGAGGGCACAATTTATTGGCGGCCCTTCGTGCGCTGCAGCACCCGGCGGGTGTAGACCGACTGCCAGATCTCCTGCGCCACGAAGAGGAGCACCAGGAGGAAGGCCACCGGCAGGATCCCTGTCGGAAGCGCCTTGCGCAGCCACAGGATGATGCCGAGCGCCCCCAGGAAGAGCGCGAACCAGGACCAGTAGGCAAGTCTCAGGGCGAAGCGGCGTTCCTTCTCGGGAAGGTCCGACAGCGATGCCATGCAGTCCGTCCCCCTTTCAAGGCGTTGCGGCACTTCGAAGGAAGTTCAGGATCTCCCTGTTCGTCTCCTCGCCGAGCTCGTAGTGGAAGAGATGCGAGGAACGCTGGCCCTCGAGCAGGCGGAAGCGCGCGCCGGGGATGGCGTCCGCCACCTCCTTGCCATATTCCCATGGGGTCATGAGGTCGCGTTCTCCGCCGAGCACAAGACAGGGCAGGCGCAGATGCGCGAGCCGGGACAGGCGATCCGTGTCGCGGGCCAGGGATAGGTAGTGCGCCATGGTCTCGTCGCTGACCGAGCGGCTGCCGCGCAGGCCGAGGCCGCCGCCGCCGCTTTCATCCAAGCCTGCGATCAGGGCGCGTGAGGCCATGAAGTAGGGGAGCATGGCGAGACGATCCTCGAGCGGCTGGCGGACGATGAGCGAGACGATGCGGCTGCGGAGCTCGAGAAAGCTGTCCTGGCGGCCCCAGGTCGCGAGCAGGATCAGGGAGGCGGTGCGCGAGGGCTCGAGCATGGCCATCTCCTGGGCGACGGCGGAGCCGAGGGACTGGCCGAGGATGTGGCAGCGGCCCACGCCCAGCGCGTCAAGTGCCGCGAACGCGTAGCCGGCGAGATCCTGGACGTCCTGCGGCAGGGTGCCCGTCGCCAGCCCGAGCCCCGGGTAGTCCAGCGAGAGGGCGCGGTACCCCGCGGCCTGCAGCGCGCGACCCTGGAGGCCGAGCGCCATGCGATCGGCGCCGGCGCCGGGCAGGAGCAGCACCACGTCCCCCGCGTGGCCGAACTCCTGCAAGCTGGCTCGCCTGCCGTCGCGCAACTCCGCTTCGCGATGGCTGCTCACGAGAGGAGGTCCACCTCCTGGCCGACGCCTTCGGCCTCAGCCCGCCGCAGTACCGTGGCGGCCACCGCGAGGTCCCAGGCGGCGATGCCCTGGGAGAGGAAGAGGGTGACGTCATCGTGGTGGCGGCGTCCAGGGCGCTTGCCAGCCACCACCTCGCCGAGATTGGGCAGCTCCTCCGCGTCGATCTCGCCGCGCGCAGCGAGCGGCGTGAGTTCGCCGGCTTCGGCCTTGGCCGTCGGGCGCGAGTCCACCACCACAACTGCGGCGCGGAGCACGGCCGGCCCGTCGAGTTCGCGCTCATGCAGCCGGTTGGAGCCGATGGCGTTGATGTGCTGCCCCGGCTCGATCTGGCTGCCGAACAGCACGGGCTCGCGCGCGGACGTCGCCGTCACGACGATGTCCTTGCCGGCCACCGCCTCGTCGATGCTCGCCGCGGGCTTCACGGTGACTCCGGTGCGCTCGCTCATGCTGCGGCAGAAGGCCTGCAGACGTTCGCGGTTGCGGGCGTAGACATGCGCCTCCTCGAGATGACGCACCCTGGCGATCGCCTCGAGCTGGCTTTGGGCCTGATAGCCTGCGCCGATCATGCCGAAGCGGCTCGCGTCCGGGTTGGCGAGCACGTCTGTGGCGACGGCCGAGGCGGCGCCCGTCCGGAGCTGTCCGAGGCGGTTGCCTTCGATCAGGCCGAGCAAACGGCCGTCCTGCTGGGAGAAGACCTGCACGAGAAAGCGTACGCCGCCCCCTTTCGTCACCACGTACACCTTGCCGCCGATCAGGCCGAGCGTCGGGTGCTCGGCGAAGAGATCCGAGAGGATCGCGCCTGAAGTGCGCAGGCGGCGCCGCGGTTCCTCGACAAGCCCTGTTTCGCCCTGGGCCAGGCTGAGTTCGCGGACGGCCGCGATCGCATCGTCCATGGTCAGGAGAGCATCCACTTCAGCCTCACGTATGAGTCGTGCCACGAGGCCAACACCTCCCATGCCATCCTAGCATTCCGCACCGCCCAGGGCTTGGCTACCTGGCCAGGGTTCGATCCGGTACAATAGCCGGGAGAATGCGAGGCGGTAGGCTTGATGCGCATAGCGGTGCTCGGTCTGGGAACGGTGGGGCGGCACGTCGTCGCGGCGATCGACAGCGAGCGTGAGCTCTTCCGTTCCAGGCTGGGTGAAGAAATCGAGGTGTCGCGCATCCTTGTGCGCGACCCGGACAAGAAACGGCCGCAGAGTATGCAAGACCGCACCACTTTTGCGGCGGAGGAGATCCTCGCGGACCCGGACGTCGAGATCGTAGTCGAACTCCTGGGAGGATTCGAGCCGGCGCGCAGCCTGATCGAGGCCGCGCTCAAGGCGGGCAAGTCGGTCGTGACGGCCAACAAGGAGGTCATCGCGAGGGCCGGCCCCGCGCTATCGCTACAGGCCCAGCCAGGCGCGGACCTGCTGTTCGAGGCCGCCGTGGCCGGGGGCATCCCGATCATCCGCTCGCTGCAGGAGTCCCTGGCGGGCAACCGGCTCCAAGCGATCTACGGCATCGTCAACGGCACCACGAACTTCATTCTGAGCCGCATGCAGCAGGCAGGCGCCAGCTTTGCTGATGCCCTCGAAGAGGCGACAAGGCTGGGCTACGCCGAAGCCGAGCCAAGCGACGACCTCGACGCCTTGGATGCGGTACGCAAGATCTCGATCCTGGCGTCCCTGGCCTTCGGTGGCTGGGTGGACGTCGACGCGGTGGCCAAGGAAGGCATCCGGAACATCACCGAGGTGGACATCGCGGAGGCCAGGAGCCTCGGCGGCGTGATCAAGCTGATCGCGCGGGCGGAAGCGACCCCTGAAGGGCTCACGCTTGGGGTCTCGCCCACCCTCATCCCGCTCGGTCACCCGCTGGCCGACGTCCAGGGCGCGCAGAACGCCATCTACGTGCGCGGCGAGCCCATCGGCGAACTGATCTTCCAGGGACCGGGCGCGGGCGGGCCCGCGACCAGCTCGGCGGTCATCGGCGACATCATCGACGCGGCGCGCTCGCGCCGCGTCGGGGGCCGGAGCGTCGCCCTGCCGCGCGAGCCGGCACCGCTTGTCCCGCTTGGCCGGCATGCCCACGCGTACTACCTGCGGCTTCGGCTGCGCGACGAGCCGGATGCGCTTGCCCTCGTAGCCCAGGCATTTGCCAGGGCCGGGGTCACCTTGCGCTCCGTGCGCCAGCCGATGCACCTGGGCGGGGCAGCCACGATCTCCCTCGTCACCGGCCCGACGCGCCGCGCCCAGCTTGAAGAGGCGCGCCTGGCGCTCCGGCGCAGCCCGGCCGTGCTGGCGGAGGAGAGTCTCATCCTGGCGGAGATGGAACCGGTCTAGACCTTGGCTTCGCCGGACCCGCGCGGGAAAGAAGACAGGCCAATGGTGCTGCCCGCCAGCCGGGCATGGCGTGCTCTTCTTGGGCCGAAAGGGCTGGCTTGGCGGCCCTTTCGTTTGCGCTAGGCCGGTCCAGGACAGGGATCCGTACTGGCCCGGCGAAGTGCCTTGCGTACGCCAAAAGGAGGCATTCCGCCCCGTGCAAAGCCGCTTTGACCCAGTGACCCTCGACGATATCGCACAACTGCCGGCCCCCGGCTGGGGACACCCTGGTTCGCTCCGGTTTCTGCCGGACGGGAGCGGCGTTCTCTATGTACAGCCCCGCCAGGGCGAACTTGCCCAGGATCTCTGGCTTTACGAGATCGAGGAGCGCAAGGGGCGCATCCTGGTGGAAGCGCAGGGCCAGTCGCAGCCTACGTCGCTGGCGGAGCAGCTGCGCCGTGAACGCCTGCGCCAGGCCTACGTCGGCGTGACGTACTTCGATGTGGCGCAGGACACCCTGGTCGTGCGCCGCGGCGACGAGATGCTGGCGGGCAAGGTGCGCGGCGATCTCGATGCCGTGCCGGCGCTCGCCCGTGCCGAAGCTCCCAAGCTGTTCCCCGACGGCCGGAAGGTGGCCTACGTCGAGGACGGCAACCTCAAGGTGCTCGATCTCGGCAGCGGTGCCGTGACGCAGCTGACGCAGGAAGCTGAGCCCGGCCTCTCTTTCGGCCTCGCGGAATACGCCGCTCAGGAGGAACTCGACCGCGGCGAAGGCTTCTGGATCTCGCCCGGGGGAGATCAGATCGCGCTCTGCCGCGTGGACGAGCGGCACATCCCGCTCTACTCGATCGTGCACCAGGGAGCGGGCGACGTCTGGCTCGAGCAGCACCACTACGCCTTCGTCGGCCAGGAGAACGCAAAGGTCACCCTCGGCGTCGTATCGGCGTCGGGCGGCGAGATCACCTGGCTCGAGGGCCACGGCGAGTACATCCTGCGCGTCGCGTGGACGGGGCGCGGCCTCATGGCCCTGTTTTGCGACCGCGAGCAGCAGCACGCCGAGTGGCGGCTCTACCGCGCCGGCGACCAGGCGGGCGAGGTCGTATGGCAGGAAGAGAGCCTGCCCTGGTTCAACGTCGACGACGCCACGCGCTTTTTGGATGACGGATCGATCCTTTTCCGCAGCGAACGTGACGGCTACCAGCGCCTCTACCTCCAGAGTGCCCACGGCCAGACCAAGGTGGTCACGCCCGAGGGCTACCTCGTCTACGACCTCCTGGACTTCGATCAGAAGAGCGGCCTCTTCCGCTGCGTGGGCAGCGCAGAGGATCCCACCGTCCGCCACGTCTACGAAGGCAGGCTGGACGGTGCCGGTCTGACCGTCCTGACGGTGGAGCAGGGGCTGAACTACGCAGTCTTCTCGCCGGACCACCGCCGCTACGTCCTGCAGGTGACCTCCCCACAGCACCCGGTGCGCACCACCCTGCACGACACGCAAGGCGCCCAAGCCGTAGTGATGCACGAGTTCCCGGGCCTGGACGCCGATGCCCTGGGGCTCAAGCCCCCCGAGTACATTGACATCAGGCGGCCGGACGGTCTCGTGCTGCATGCCGCGCTCTATCGCCCGCAGGGGCTCCAGGGCCCCTTGCCGCTGATCGTCTCGGTCTACGGCGGTGCGCACGCGCAGATGGTGGTGAAGTCCTGGGACATGACGACCGATCTTCGCGTCCAGTACCTCGCCCAGCGGGGCTACCTCGTGTTCAAGCTCGACGGACGCGGCAGCTCAGGCCGCGGCCTTGTCTTCGAAGCTCCGCTCGACCGATCGTTTGGCACAGTGGAGCTCGAAGACCAGGTCATCGGGGTCAAGACACTGGTCGACCAGGGACTCGTGGATCCGGAGCGCGTGGGCATCTTCGGCTGGAGCTACGGCGGGTACATGACGCTGACTGCCCTGACCAAGGCGCCGGACGTGTTCAAGGCGGGTGTCGCCGGCGCGCCGGTGACGGACTTCCGCTGGTACGACACCGCCTACACCGAACGCTACATGGGAACCGACGAGGACAACCACGAGGGCTACGAGGAGGCCAGCGTCCTTCCGCACGTGGAGGGTCTCAAGGGGGACCTTCTCATCGTGCACGGTATGGTGGACGAGAACGTGCACTTCCGGCACACAGCGCAGCTCCTCGCGCGTCTCATCGAACTGCGCAAGCCGTTCGAGATCGCCACGTTGCCGGAATCGCGCCACATGGTGCGCGGTTTCGAGCAGCGACGGTTCGTTTGGGAGCGCACGCTCGAGTTCCTGCGCCAGAAGGTGTAGGGCGGATCTCGGCGATGACGCGGATGCTATAATCCGAACTGTGCCGGGGTGGCGAAATGGCAGACGCAGGGGACTTAAAATCCTCCGGTGGAGACACCATGCGGGTTCGAGTCCCGCCCCCGGCACCAGCTAAACCCGCATAGGAATGCGGGTTTTAGCGATCGCCCCTGGCTCCAGCCGAGGGCGGTCTTGTTATGGTTGGCGCCATCCTGGTATGTCGGTCAACCCGGCCAGGGCGGCTGAGTGCCTTGGACAAGACCTCGACATCCATCGACAGAATGTGTCGAATGAAATACAAGTTAGTTCCACGGTCGTGAGCCTTAGCGACTTGTGTCCAAACGTCGAAAGGAGATCCTTTCGAACCGGCATTTGCGTCAAGTTCACCATGCCCCGCGGCGGGGCACCGTCGGGCATGAAAACAGGACATGGAGAGGCGACGCCAAAGGGGTTGAACGGCGTCTGTGCGGGTGACAGATTGCACGACTGCGCTCTCGCGCGGCGCCTCACCAAGACTGGGGTCCTCCACCGGGTGACCCCAGGTTCTTTGTGTGTGTCGCGCGTTCTCGCAGGGCCCTATTTTCGGGGCAGATGGAGTTGCGTCGGAATGCGGCTTTCGGGCGCCTCCGCCGCACCACCCTTTTGGACCGAGGGCAGACGAAAAGGTGCAACCAGCCAAGCGTGATTGCACCTCGACAGACTGTGGTACATTAGTGCCATGGACAAGCACGCCCACTTGACAAGGCAGTCGAACTGGTTCTGCGCGATGGGGCTGCGTAAGCTCGCCGTGCAGGAGATGGCACGCGTCACGGGCGACCGCTTGTGGCTCAAGCGAACCTGGGGCGACCGTGCCACGCTTCAGCATGTGCTGGAGTTGCCCGAACGCTTGGACAAGTGGAAGGGGGTCTGGCTGCTACTCAGCCGACCTACTGTGCTTAGGCACGAACTGCGGCACCATCGGGCTTCGCCAGCAGTGCAGGATGCCTTGTGGGTGCTCGATTGGCTGCGTGAGGATGCAACAGATCCAGACCTGCGGGCCTTGTCTTTCTGGCTGCAGAACATGCATCTGCGCACCGTCGTCACCGTGGGGGCTCCGAGCCGTCCGATGTCGGACCCGGTTCGGTTGCAGAAGTCTCTGTACCTCTTGGCATCTGGCATGAACGCCGCCGCTGCCGGCCATCGGTTCCACCGGTGGGGGTCGCAGCGATTCGACTTGACGCTGCTCCGACGTGGAGCTAGGAGGTTGAGTCGGGCATGGGTTTCCACGACCTGAGCGATGTCCGGGAGACCTTGCTAGCCCTCGACAAGGCACCCGAGCTACGCGACACCGCCGACATCACAATCCTGTTGATCGGCGGTGTCGCATTGTATTGCTACGGCATCAGCTACCGGGAGACCTCGGACATCGATGCTTTCCTCTCAGCAGCGGGGTCCGTACGGCAGACACTTGCCGGCGTGGCACATCGCTTCGGGCTGTTCTTCGATGGCGGAGCAGTCGGCTGGATGCCCGATGACTGGGATCAGCGAGCCCGACGGTTGAACTGGCCGTTGGAGCATCTTGTCGTTTGGGTGATCGACGAGTACGGCTTCATCATCACGAAGATGGGACGGTGGGCCGGTCACGACCAAGAAGACGTGCGGCAGGTACTTCCGCGTATCAGCATGGAGAAACTTCGTGCGTATGTGCGGGAGCAGAAACCACTCTACATCGGTCGGTCGGAACACATCGACCAAACTTGGCGCGAAGTTTGCGAGATGGCCGGGCGCCTGGATCTCAACATGTTGTGACGAACGACCGTTGTCCCGTCTTGTCAGGCAATTCGGGCAGGAGTGGACACCAGATGGATCAGCCAGGCGACACGTGCCTGACCACCTCGCAGGTCGCAGCGATGACCGGGTACTGGTGAATGTCTTGCGCCGATGGTGCCAGACCGGACGCCTTGCGCCACGCGCGTAGGCCCCCAGGACCAAGTAAAGTCGTGAGCATCTCCAAGATGTTGGACCACAAGAGCTTCGCGTTCACAGCGCAGGTCCATGCCCATGCCCACGTTCTTGACGCCACCATCCAGGCGGCGTTGTTCGACCTGCTCGTGGGAGATGAGTGAATGGCGCCATTGTTGGCGCCATTCTGCGCGGCGAACCGGGGGTAAACGGCGGTAACCGTGAGTATAGTCAATGGGGCTCAAACTCGCGCTACAACCGCATTCATGACTATTCCAGGGAACTGGTGGGTAAGCTCGGGGATTCCCGTCGATGGGACTTAAAATCCTCCGGTGGCAACACCATGCGGGTTCGAGCCCCGCCCCCGGCACCAACGAAAAACCGCATAAGACAGCGGGTTGCAGTGCTGCCCTCGGCTCCAGGCAGAGGGCAGTTCTCGTACTGGGTTGCTGCCATTCTGGTATGTCGGTTAGCCCGAGTACGACGAGGCTTACGTCATCGGAACCTCAGCGATGGCGCCTGCAGAGATTCTACCTGCGCGATCCGGGAGGTCTTCCGCTATCTACCCCGCAGCAGGGGACCAGTGATCAGGCTGCGGACTACTACAGCACAGAAGCTGGGGCGGGTTGCCTTAGTTTTGGCTATGCCGCGTCCCGTTAGGGAATCAGCCACCGAGTCAATCCACCTGGTGATCTGAGGCACAGGCGCGGACAAATGGAAGGAAGACGGTGTCTACGATCTGGTCTAAGGTGGAATCCAGTATGGGCCAGCTCGTGGCGCCCCTGATCTCGTTGCGCAGCAGGTCCACGGGCAGGGATGCCATCCGGTCCGTCACCTTCTCTAGACAGACCTCGCCCCACCGCGCTGCATGGCGCAGGATGGCCATCATGGCATCGCGGCCTGCCTGCCTCCCCAGTTGGAAGGCTTCGCTATCTGTGTAGGAATAGGTCTCGACGATGAGCCCGAAGAGCGTGTCCCGACCGAATTCGGCTGTTTCGACTGTCACGCGGCGCAGGAGCGCCAGGACATCGCCGCGGAGGCTCCCGGTGTCCGGGCTGTCGCCCGACAGCATCGGCGCGAAGCGTTGCATGGCGGTGATGACAAGTTCCGCGCGGCTATGCCACCTGCGATATAGGGCAGTTTTGCTTGTCTGTGCTTTGGCCGCGATGGCCTCCCCATGCACCGAGCGGCCCTCTCCACCCAACCGGTCCTGAGGAGCTCCCAGGGCAAGGCGAAGCCTTGCCAAAACTAACCGAAGGGCCGGTCTGGGTGCGCTAACCCTGCCGGACCACTGCTACGACAACTTCTTTTGTTCATCACGCCCACGGTTAGGTCAGGAGAGCCAGTTTTCGGAGACTCCGCGCCATGCGAGGCGGGCGTTCGTGGAGATGGCCACAGACCTGGCGATCAAGGCGAGGTCTGGTCAGGCGTTGTTCACGCGTGAGACTTGTATGGCCGATGGTAGCCGACCGACCGCACCGGGGACGCAAGGAACGCTGGTCGAGACCTCCCCGGAAGACCATTCGTCGGGATGGGACACCCTGTCGCCAGCCTTCGCCAAGGCGCGTCGCCAAAAAGCGATCTCGAGTCAGAGGGAATTTGTAGGTCCGACACAATTCGGCAGAAAGGGCCTTCGGTGGCCGACTATGTTTGCGATGGAGCCACTAGTCCTTGGAAGGAGCTTTCCTATCGCCGTTTCCAAAGACAGTTGCCTCATGTTGCTCTCCGCTGCCGGCGTGGTGGAAGGCTGGCAGACGTTCGACAGCAATTCGACGTTCCTCGGCTACCTGCCGGAAGATGCCGAAGGTTGGCCGCTCGAGACCCTCGTGGGCCCGCCACAGCAGCGGCAGAAGATCATCGACCACGAATCTCCGGGTCCGTTCCTGGTCCGGGGCAAGGGTGGAACACAGTATTACGTCACGGCGCAGCGGCTTGGCGAAGGCGTCCTGATGCGCGATGTGACCCGTGTCACAAGCGAAGCTGAAGCCGACCGCGTAAAGGCCTGCTGCAGTGTCCTTGACGGGGCTCATGACGCCGTCCTGGTGGTCAATGAAGCCGCACGCGTCGTGTTCGGCAGCCTCCAGGCGCAGCGGATGCTTGGCTTTGCGAAAGGCGATCTCCTGGGCCAGCCGATTGCGGGCTTGCTGCCTGAGTTCGCCGGGGACTTCCCCGTAAACGGCCCGGTTCCTCTGCGTACCGTCCGACAGGACGGCAGCTCGTTCATTGCAGAGACCAGGGTGACGCGCTGGGAGCATCAGGCCGTCACCTTCTGGATTGTGTGGCTTCGCGACAGGTCCGCCGAGGTGTCCGTTCGGGGCGCGGAGCGCCAGATGGAACGGGGCTTTCGGGCTCTGATCGGTGGGGTTGAAGAGTACGCCATCTTCACCCTGACGCCGGATGGGCGCGTCGCGACGTGGAACCTGGGCGCGCAGCGCATCAGCGGCTACCGGGCGGCAGAGGTCATCGGCCAGCACGTCGCCCTTCTCTATCCGAGCGAGGCGCGCCTGGCGAATCGGCCGGAGCAGGCGCTTGAGGCAGCCAAGCGCGACGGGCTCTTCCTTGAGGAAGCGGAGCGCTTGCGCAAGGATGGATCCCGCTTCCTGGCCAACGTGGCGCTCACTGCGGTCCGCGGGCGCAGGGGCGAGCTGCGGGGCTTCACGAAGGTAACGCGCGACGTCACGGCCCTGCGGCAGGAAGCGCAGCAGGGCAACGAGCGCTCGGCCGCGGCGGAGCGCGAACAGATTCGTCGCCGTTTCGTGCAGATCGCTGCGCATGAGTTCCGCAACCCGATGGCAGGCGTCAAGGGGACGCTCGGCCTGGTGCGGGATCGGATCGCCTCGGGGCGTCCCATCCGCAGTCCGGAGGACCTGCTTGATATGATGGAGCGTGAGGTGAACCGTCTGGCCGAACTGGCCGACGGTATCCTCGACGCCTTCCATACGGAGGACCCGAGCTGCCCCTTCGACCTTGTGCCCTACGACCTGCGCGAGGCTGTCCAGGCCGCGCTCGGGCCCTTCAAGGCAGCAGGGACCCGCAGCTTCGCCGTGGACCTGGGCAAGGACCCGGCGCCGGTAAACGGGGATGTCGAGCGTCTGGCCCAGGTCTTCCGCAACCTGCTGTCCAACGCCGTGAAGTATTCGTCGCCCGGTTCGACGGTCGGCGTGCGGTTGCGCCGGGAGCAGGCCTGTTTGCGGGTCACCGTCTGGGACCACGGCATCGGCATACCCGCGCAGGACCTGCCGCTGGTGTTCAAGGACTTTTTCCGCGCGTCGAACCTGAAGGGCAGGGACCCCGGCGGCATGGGGCTCGGCCTGCAGCTGTGCCGTCACATCGTTGATCGGCATCTCGGGCGGATCTGGCTTGAGAGCGTCGAGAATCTCGGCACCCGCGTCCATGTCTCGCTGCCCCGCCTTGAGGTCTGACGTGGGCCCCATCTACGTGCTCGACGATGAGCCGGTGATCCGCTACGTGATCTCGGAGGCGCTGCATGACGCGGGGTATATTACAAGGGATACCGCGTGCGGCGCAGAGGTGCTGCGCTGGCTCCAGGAGGGCAAGGTCCCCGCGGCGATCGTGCTCGATCTCCTCATGCCGGGCATGAGTGGGAGGGAGTTTCTGCAAAGGCTGCGAGAAAATCCGGCCTGGGCGGACACCCCGGTCGTGCTCGTCACAGGCGCCGTATATGCGGACGATACGTTCCCGCCGGAGGATAGTTACCAGGCGCTTGTGCTGAAGCCCTTCGACCTGCGTGAACTAGTTTGCGCCGTCCGCAACACGCTGGACGACGCGTGTTTCGGCAGGGGAGGTGGTCGTGGCGTGCGGGAGCCGTCGGGCAACTCGAAGATATCCTAAGCTCTTTCTTCGGCCGCCTTGAGAGGCGCCGGCTAACATCCACATGGGGCGTCGGCACCAGAGCGGAGCGGCCCGCGGCCGCTTGCCGTGGGATCCGAAACCGCAAACTAGCGAGTTTTGCAGGGGTTCCATTGCGGTGGAGCCAACTTTAGAATAAGGATATGTTTGCGCAAGCAGAAGGTCTCCGGGAGCGATTGCGCCCTGGGCCCGGTGATGTCCTGCCACTGCTGCTGGCGCCCTAGGGCTCCGATGTGGGACCTGAGAATTGGCGTGGAGGGGACGCAGTGAGCGGAGTTACCGTATGGTTTACTGGACTGTCGGCATCAGGCAAGACGACCATTTCGCTCCGGGTGGCGGAGCTTTTGCGTGCCGCCGGGGTTCGTGTGGAGCGTCTCGACGGCGATGTCGTGCGACAAGGACTGACGAGGGACCTCGGCTTTTCGGCGGAAGACAGGCGCAAGAACATCGAGCGGGCCAGCTTCGTCGCGAAGCTGCTTACCCGCAACGACGTCGTCTGCCTTGCCGCATTCATCTCGCCGTTCGAGGAACTGCGCGACATGGCAAGGCGCGAGATCGGGGAGTTCCTCGAGGTGTACGTGACGGCGCCGCTCGACGTCCTCGTGGAGCGTGACACCAAGGGACTCTACCGCAAGGCTCTGGCGGGCGAGATCAAGAACTTCACCGGCGTGAACGACCCCTTCGAGGTGCCCGAGAACCCAGACCTCGTGCTCGAGACCGACAAGAAGACGGTGGAAGAGTGCGCCCAGGCCGTCCTCGACCTGCTGGTGGAACGCGGATACGCCTCCCCGGCCGACCGGGCCGGCGCGCCGGCGCAGGTCGCGGCGAGCCGCGGCGAGGCCGCGCAGGAACTGCCGGCACATGGTGGACAGCTCGTAGACCGCCAACTGCGCGGCCGGGCCCTGGCGGATGCCCTGGAGCGTGCGAAGAGCTTGCCGAAGGTCTTGCTCGACGAGCGCGCCTACTGGGACCTTGGCCTTCTCGGGATCGGTGCCCTGAGCCCGCTCGAAGGGTTCATGCGCCGCCCGGATTACGAGACCGTCGTGGAGGCCATGCGTCTGACCGACGGCACGCTCTGGCCGCTGCCGGTGACGCTTGCCGTCGGACCGGAGCACGGGTCATTGCCGGAGGGTGCCGAGGTGGCGCTGACGGACGCCGGCGGCCGCATCGTAGGCGTCATGCGCATCCACGACAGCTTTACGCGCGACAAGCGCAAGGAGGCCCAGCTCGTCTACGGCACGACCGACGAGGCGCACCCGGGGGTGGCGCAGCTTTACGCCCAGGGTGACACGCTGCTCGGTGGCCCGATATGGCTTCTGGATCACCCGGCTGCGCAGGGAGGCGGGCTCGCTCTCACCCCGCGCGAGTTGCGCGCCGCGTTCGTGGCGCGCGGCTGGCGCACGGTGGTCGCCTTCCAGACGCGCAACGCTCTTCACCGTGCCCACGAGTACATGATCAAGGTTGCCCTCGAGACCCTCGACGGGGCGATCCTGCATCCTCTCGTCGGCGCCACGAAGTCCGACGATGTGCCGGCGGAGATCCGCATGAGGAGTTACGAGACGCTGCTGAGGCACTATTTCCCGTCCGACCGCATCATGCTTTCGGGCTTCCCTGCCGCCATGCGCTACGCGGGGCCCCGCGAGGCGGTCTTCCACGCGATCGCGCGCCGCAACTACGGCTGCACGCATTTCATCGTCGGGCGCGACCACGCGGGCGTTGGCGGCTACTACGGCACTTACGCCGCTCAGGAGCTGGTCTCGTCGCTCGAGGATGAGATCGGCATCCAGGTGTTGAAGTTCGAGAACGCGTTCTACTGCAAGGCCTGCGAGGGCATGGCGACGGAGAAGACCTGCCCGCACGACGCCAGCGAGCGCATAAGCCTGAGCGGTACGAAGGTGCGTGGGATGCTCCAGGCGGGAGAACTGCCGCCCGGAGAGTTCATGCGTCCTGAGGTTGCGGAGGTGCTGGCTGATGGGTATCGCGGTGTGGTGGCCGACTAGGGATCGAAAGGTGTGGCTGCCTTGACGCTGATGGGCGTGGGGATCGGGGCGTGAAGCCGAACTTCCTGGTCGTCGGCGCGCCGCGCAGCGGCACGACGACGCTCTATGAGGGTCTGGCCCAGCATCCCGAAATCTACATGAGTCCGCGCAAGGAGCCCTGGTTCAGCGAACTGACGGGCGAGTACGGCCCGTGGCTCGGACCGCGCGACGGGCAGCCCGTCGCGTCATGGCCGGAGTATGAGGAGCTGTTTTCCGGCGCGAACGGCGCCAAGGCCGTAGGCGAGGCGTCCACCCTCTACCTCGCGGCGCCAGAGGCGCCGCTTAGGATCAAGCAGAGCCTGCCGGACGCCCGCCTCATCTGCATCCTGCGCAACCCGGTCGACCGGGCCTACTCGAACTTTCTCGAGCACGTCCAGGAGGGGCGTGAGACGGAGTTCGACTTCCGCAGAGCCGTCGAGGCGGAGGACGAGCGGCTGCGCAAGAAGTGGGCACCGTCCTGGGCCTACACCGGTCTCGGCTACTATGGCGAGCAGCTGGCGCGCTACTTTGCGGAGTTTCCGCGCGAACAGATGCTGGTGCTGCTCTACGAAGACCTGAAAGATGACCGCGTCGGCGTCTACACCCGCATGTTCAGCTTCCTGGGGGTTCATCCCGGCATTATTCCGGTTCTTCCGCAGCGCATCAACGAAAACTCCGGCATCCCGAAAAACCAGTTTGTCCACGTGCTGCTTACCCATCCGAACCCGGTGCGCCAGGCGCTGCGCAGCGTCCTGACAGACCGGCAGCGCAAGTCCGTCCGATCCTGGCTGCTGCACCACACCTTGCAGCGCCCGCATCTCGATCTGGAGTTGCGCGTGGAGCTGACCGAGCGCTTCCGCGACGACATCCTGCGCACGGCCGATCTGATCGGTCGGGACCTGAGCGGCTGGCTGGCCCCCCGGCAGTAGGGCAGGACAGAACACCCGGCACGGCTTCTGCCGTGACGGGTGTTCTGTCTTTTTTCTGGCCAAGCTACGTGCTACACTGCGCAAAAGCCCTTGCTCCCGGGCGGCGCGGTTGAGCACCACAACGCGAGGAGGCATAGGTTTGTCAAGCGCGTGTCGCCCGATGCGACGGACCTGGCTCCCCCTGCTGGCGGCGACCCTGTGCGTCTGGGGCATCGCCCACGCGAAGGCGGCAGGGGCCGCGGAACGTCCCGCTGCCCGCACAGGATTCGTCTGGATGATCACTCTGCGGTCGCTCCGCCGCCTCACGGCGCTGCCTGGGAGCGACCAGGCCGTCAGGACGTTCTTCTCCTCCAAGCGGTACTCGATCCTGGTCGGCGGCGCGCACAGCAGGTTCCCTTCGCTCCCCGCCAGGCGTTCGCAGGCGTTCGGCAGCTACCAAAGCATGCGCAGCGGCGTGGCCCAGAGCATGCCGAGAGGCCCGCGCCTTGTCATCCTGGACCTCGAGCATTGGTCCCAGACGCCCCCCGGCGAGCAGCAGCATCCCGCGCACTACTACCGGCTCGCGGGCCGGCTGGCCCGCCGCAAGGGGATGGTGCTGGTGGCGACGCCATCCTCGAACCTGGTGGAGCCATGGCCCGTCCGCTTCGTGCCCGCCTACACGTCGTATCTTCAGAGCGGCCTCGTCGGGCAGGTGGCCAAGTCGGCGGACATCTTCGAGGTGCAGGCGCAGGGCTTCGAGCGCAGGACCGCACTCTACAAGGAGTTCGTGGTCGCCGCGGCGGACCAGGCGCGCGACGCGAATCCACGCGTGACCGTCATCGCGGGTCTCAGCACGAATCCCGGCGGACGCGGCGTACCGGCGGCGCAGCTGTACCGCGATGCCATTGCCGTCCGGCCCTATGTCGACGGCTTCTGGCTCAATATCCCAGCGCGCTCCGAGGCTTGCCTGCGCTGTGGCGTTGCCCGTCCCGAGATCGCATTGGACCTGCTGCGTCGGCTGATGCACGAGCAGGCCTTCCTGCCTGGCGCGGGCCGCGTGACGGCAGCCGGCGGCGGACAGCGGGGGGCTTAGCCCGCCCGCTCCACACTATGGCTGGCCGTCGCCTCGCTGGTGCGATGGCCAGGCCAGGAGAATTGCCATGCCCGCGCCGATGACGTCTCGGTGCGCCTGCGCATGAAGACGATCGCTAGTAGGTAGGGCAGGATCAGGAAGAGGCTGTAATAATAGCGCACGGACTGCCCCTGGATGGAGATCGCAAGGCCGAGCACCTGGAACACCCACGGGATGGCCGCGAACAGGACGACGCGACCGCGCAGGAATGCTCCTGCGATGGTCAGGGCGAAAAGCAGCCACATCACCCAGAATGGGCGCCACAGCCAGATCATGTTGCTGGTCGTAAAGTTGGCGATGCGCCTGAGCGTGTTGAGCAGCGTCTGCGCAGCGCTGTGCGTCTTGAGGCCCAGGCTGTTCGGTGAGATGCGCAGGGAGCTCAGGGCGATGCGGTAGTCGCCGGTGGGTCGCAGCACGAGGGCGTTTTCCGTGATGCGCTCGTTCAGGTAGGAACCCGGATAGCGCAGCCCGACCTCGGCCCAGACCTTGAGGAACTCACTGTAATGATGGTCGATCGGGGACTCGTTGTAGGACGGATTGAAGCGCTTTGACACCAGAAATTGCGGTGTGTACGGATTATATTTGCGCACCCAGTCCTTGAAGGGCATGATCTTCTCGAGATAACTCTTCTCCGAGGCCGTCAGGCCAGAGGTGCCATGCTGCGTGATCGCGGCGCTGATCTGGTGGAGCAGCGCCTCGCTGGCGAAGGCCTTGGAATAGGGCTGGATCCCCAGCATCGGGTAGGCGAAGAGCTGGACGCAAAGAAATCCCACCAGCCAGCCGCCAGCGATCGCAAGCACCCGTCTGCGCTGACTGCGCAGCACGAGGAAGGAGCCTGCCAGCACGCCGAAAACCACGCTGAGTCCGTTGTGGGCGAAGAGCGGAATCAGGAGAAGAGCTGCGGCCAAAGCCCAGCTGTGGCCCCTGCCGGCGAGCCAGGCACCTTTCGTGATGTAGGAGAGGTACATGACGTGGGTGACCCAAAGCACGAGCAGCGAGTAGAGGATGTCGTGCCAGAGCGTCACGGTGAAAGTGCCGAAGATCGGTAGGCCGACATACAGGGCGAGCCCGAGAGCCAGCAGCCAGCGCTGAGCCCCATGGCGGTCGAGGTAGGAGAAGAGCGCAGCGATCAGCGCGGCGCTGAGCAGAAGCTGCAGGAGGCTGGCAGACGCGGGCGTGCCAAGGGGCATGCCGGTCAGCCAGATGTAAAGGGTGTAGACGGCGGGGCTGTAGTCGCTCAAGCGGAAGGTGAGCGCCTGACTCCATGCGCTGAGTGAGTCGGGGGACATGATACCCGGGAAGTAGCTCAGCCAGAACGGAGCCCAGGCAAGGATCAGGGCGGCGAACGTCGCGAGGAGCATCTTGTGCTCCAGAAGCCAGGTCCCGGCGCTGCTCGTCTCGTGCCTGCTGTCTTGTGTCAGGGACGTGATCCCGAGCCAGCCGACAAACAACAGGGCCATATACCCAAAGAACGCCAAACCGCTATGGGCGCCCAGAAGAAGGATGAGACCTGCGAGCGCGCTGGTGCTGTGCCACGCCACCGTGACGGCGATGGTCGGATTGGCCCGGCTAGGGTGGGCAAGACGCGTGGCGCCGACCGCGATCGCCGTAACGGCCGCGACCAGCAGCAGCGAGAAGGCGGAAGGTGAGGAGAGGGCGCCGACGGCCGCCAGGATCAGGAGGGCAACGCCCATCGGTAGGACGAACTGATAAAGGGGCCGGCCTGGTTTCGTCTGGTAGCCTTGCGTGTGCATCACCCGCGTTTATGTATGAAGACGTTCGGAACTTCCGGCCTGGGCAGACTGCCGGCGGTGCTTCCCCTGACCAAGTGTAGCGGCGTCGGCTGAGATATGCTGAAGAATTTCCTTAGACGCGTTGGCGGCAGCTGCGGACGCTGTCCCTGGTGGCCAGAAGTCCGGCATGCCCGTGGGGCCCTTCGGCTGCCGCGCAATGGTGGGTCCGGAGCTCCCGCTATCGTGTAACATCGAAGTGTTCAGGGTGTGCTTGGGCGACCGGACGCCCTGCCCCGCAATGGAGGTCCTGGTCACGCTCCCACTGTCAAAAGCTCGGGTTGGCCTGGCCGAGGAGCGGCAGATCCGAGGCCGAACTGGCCGCACGGTGCGCCACCTGATCCGTCACCCCCTCTTCTGGCTTGGTGGCGGGATGCTCTGCTTTCTCCTGGCCTTCTCCTTCCTCGGACCGCTGCTGTTTTCGTATCGTGCGGGCGAGACGGCGATTGACGTCGCGCAGCAGTTCCTGCCGCCGAGCCCGAGCCACCTGCTCGGGACCAACGTGCTCGGCCAAGATGAACTCGCCCAGATGATGATCGGCGGTCAGGCACCCATCATCACCGGATTCGTCGCGACGTTCGTCGCGGCGCTGCTTGGCATTGCCATCGGCCTCGTCTCCGGTTTTGCGGGCGACGTCGGCGATTCCTTCCTGATGCGGCTCACGGACATCTTCCTCAGCATCCCGCAGGTGGTGCCGATTCTGCTGCTCGACGCGCTGTTCCAGGCCAGCACGGAAGTCCTTGTGATCGTGGTGGCGCTTACGTCATGGCCCGCCATGGCGCGCATCGTGCGAGCCCGCACCCTGGCTCTGCGCCATCTGCCGTTCATGGAGGCCGCGCACGCGAGCGGCGCGAAAGGGCTGCGGCTCCTCTTGCGCCACCTTGTGCCCAACATGCTGGACGACATCATCCTTGCCACGACGAGCCTGTTCGCGAACGTCGTGCTCATCATGGCGATCACCACCTTCGTGGGCCTGGGGCTGCCGCCACCGTGGAACTGGGCGACGATGTTCGCGGCGAACCTGGCCGGCGTCTTCGGCGGGCAGTGGTGGACCGTGTTCCCGCCGGGCATCGCCTTCGCGATCCTGCTGTTGTCCGTCTCCTACCTCGGCGAGGCCTTGCGTCAGGCACTGAACCCGCAGCAGGCCCGGGAGGTCCGCCAGTGATCACCCTCTACATCGCACGGCGTGTCGGCGAGGCGTTGCTCACGCTTGTTGCCGTCGGCTTTGCCGCCTTTTTGCTGCTGCACCTCATGCCCTACAATGTTGCGGCGATCCTGGCAGGACCCACGGCATCGCCGGCGGAAGTCGCGCAGGTCGCCGCCGCAATCGGCCAAAACCTGCCCCTGCCCGTGCAATTCGTGCGCTGGCTTGGCCAGCTTGTCTCGGGCGGGCTCTACCAGACGGCAGCCCGCGCGATGCCGACGCTCGAGCTCCTCGCGCTCGGCAGCGGACTCGCGATGATCCTGGCGCTCGGCCTCGGCTGGGTGCAGGTCCGATATCCCGACTCGCTGCTGGACCGCGTCGCCGCTTCGCTGGCCTTCGTGCTCTACACCTTGCCTTCGTTCTGGATCGGGTTCATCCTGATCTACTTCTTTGCGATCGACCTGCTGTGGCTGCCGGCGCAGGGGCCGTCCCTGAACCCCTCGTCACAGCACCAGTGGTTCCTCTACATGATTCTGCCGGTGGTCACGCTCGCGCTCACCACGATCGCCACCTGGTCCACCAGCGTGCGCGCCGCCGTGGAAGAGTCCCTGCGCTCCGACTACGTCCGCACCGCAAGGGCCAAGGGTGCGTCGGAGCGTCTCGTGTTCCGCCGTCACGTGCTGCGCAACGCGCTGCTGCCGCTGATCACCACCGCGGGCATGTCGCTGCCGAGCCTCTTCAACAACGTGATCGCGATCGAGTGGCTGTTCTCGATGCAGGGACTGGGATCCGGCCTCATCGACTCCCTCACGTCCTTCGACTACGGCACGGCAGTCGATCTGGTCTTCGTGATTGGTGCGGTGACGGTACTCGGAAGCTTTGCCGCCGATCTCCTTTACCTACTCGCGGATCCCCGCATCCAGTACCGCTGAAGGGTAACCGGAGCCGCTGGCGGCGAGCAACGGGGCCTTCTGCGGAGAACTGCCCCAAGCGAGGGCCAGGGAGGCGCCTGGCCTTTGTGGAAGGGAGCCATGCAGGTCATCACTTCGGACCGCACGGGAGGGCACTGGCATGAAACGGGTCGAGGTTGAGGTCAGGGAAAGGGCCGCCATCATCACGCTCTTAGGGGAGGAACCCAGTCACCGGCTGTCGTCCGCCATGGCCAAGGACATCCGGTCGGCCATCGAGGAAGCCCAGGCGAAGCCCGGCGTGCGAACGCTGATTCTCCAGGGCGGCGGCCAGAACTTCTCAGTCGGGGCCGATCTCAAGGAGCGCGCGAAGCTGTCGGCCGAGCAGTGGCAAGCGCACCACACGGTCTTCGAGCAACTGGCCCTTTCCCTGCAGACCGTCCCGCAGCCGACCATCGCGGCGGTGCGGGGCTGGGCCTTGGGCGGCGGCGCCGAACTGGCTCTCGGTTGTGACATCGTCGTTGCGGCTCCGGATGCTCACTTTGGTCAGCCGGAGGCTTTGCGCGGCCTCGTCCCGGGCATGGGAGGGCCGCAGCTTTTGCGAAAGCGCCTGCCTCACGGCATGGCGGCTTACCTGCTCTACACCGGTGCGACGATCACGGCGGCCGACGCCGTCAGTCTCGGCCTTGTCACCTTCATCGATGACGATCCGCCGCAGCGGGCGCTCGCGCTGGCAGGAGAGATCGCCCAGGCCTCGCCGGGGGCGGTGCGAGCCCTGCGGCGCCTTTTGCAGCGAGCTTGCGAAGAGTTCCCTACCGCGTACCGGCAGGAGCTCGCGGCGTGGCGCGCGGCCGTCGATTCCGGCGACGCCGCGGAGGGGGCGCAGGCGTTTGTCGAAAAGCGGCCCCCGCTCTTTTCGGATCCCAGCTGACCGAGAGGCGGTCCGCCTCGCGACGTGAAGGAGCGCCCCGCCTAGAGCGACGCGCTCCGAGCCGGGCTGGGAGGGGATTTGGCCGCTTCGTGGAAGATTCAGAAGGTCGGGTAATGATCAGAATGCGTCTGCTTCGGCTCGTCGCGCGAGAGCGTTGCCATAGGATTCGCATGTTGCATCTTGGGGGAGAACGCATGACCCTTGATGGTCGCCGGTGCGTGGATCCCCTGGCGGCAGTCCGCGGGGATCGGACACCGAGGAGGTTTCCCTGTGCGAAGCGGTCGTAGACCGCCCGGGAGGCCCCGTCTCGCAGATTTGGCCGAGCCCACCGAGGTGGGCATCCTGCGGGCATCGGCCAGTCTGTTCATGGAGCATGGCTACCGCGGCGTCACCATGGACATGGTGGCGGAGGCGGCCGGCCTGACCAAGGCGGCGGTCTATTACCATTTCCATGACAAGGCGTCGCTGGTGGTGGCCACGATGCAGCGCACCTTTGAGGGGGCACGCGTCGGCACCGAGCGCATCCTGGCCAAGCCCCGCCCGCTGGCGGAGCGGCTCGAGGAGATGGCCCAGGTCGTGCTGGCCCTACCGCAGCCCTTCGTCGCCTTCAATGCGTTGATGCATGAGGCCCAGGCCGAACTGTCGCCGGACCAGATCGCCACTCTGCGCGAGGCGGAAGCCTCCGTGACGGTGCCCCTGGAGCGGGCGGTGTTCAGAGCGGCTGCAAGCGGTGAGATTCAGGTGGAGGACCCGCTGCTGCTCGTCCACACCTTCGTCGCAGCGCTGCGTGTGGGGCAGACCATTGCCCCGGACGGGGTGCCGATCTTTCCGGATAGGCAGCGCACCGCGAAGGTGCTTGTGTCCATGTTCTGGCAGGGCATCGGGCGCGCCTAGGGGTGCCTGACCGATAGAAGGACGCCGGCGGGCGCGTCTTCGCAGCCGCTTCCCTACGATCCGGCGGGACGCCTGCCATAGGCGTACAGGCCGTTGACGAGGATATGCAGCGCGAGAGGCGCGAGGATGGTGCCTGTGATGAGGACGAGCATGCCGGCGACAAGGCCGAAGAGGAGGTCCGCAAGAGTCTCGCGCGGGCTGCGGCGGGCGCCGCCGATGCGTCCGAACTCATGGACGCCGAGAAAGAGCACGGCGCTGAAGGCTACGGCGCCGTAGCCGCCGAGCGGCGGCAGGGCGAGGCTGAGCAGGAAGCCGCGGAAGAGGAGTTCCTCCGACAGTGGCGAGAGCACGGCGACGGTGAGGGCCGCACCATCCGGCGGACCGTCGTCTGCTTCGTCGCGTCGCACGATGCCTGTGGCGAAGACCGCGAGGTACAGGGCGGCAAGGCCGATCAGGATGCTAAGCCCGAAGGCGGGCGGCTCCGGACGCGGCGGCCAGATCCGCAGCGGCAGCCAGAGCGCGAGGACCACCCACGAGGCCAGTGCGATCAGCACTGCCGTACCGTCGCGGCCCAGCCGACCGGCCGGCGGCAGCAGGGCGCTCAGCAGCGTCGGCGCCAGAAGCCAGTAGGCGAGGAGCAGGATGCTCAGGAGAAGCGCCACGCTCAGGCCTCCCGTGTGCCGCGACCCGGTCGCACCTAGGACCTCAGCTGCAGGACCTCGCGCAGTTCGGCGAGATCTGCGTGGATGGCCTGGGGCCTGCGTTCGGCGAGCAGGTACTGAGGGGTCTTGAGACCGCTGCCGGTCACCAAGGCGACCACCCGCTCCTGCGCTTCGACCAGGCCGCGGCGGCCGGCCTCGACGAGGCCGGCCAGGGCGGCGGCGCCAGCCGGCTCGGCCGAGACGCCCGCACGCGCGAGCAGCAGAGCGGCCGCTTTGAGGATGTCCTCATCCGGCACCGCCAGCAGGGTGCCATGGCTCTCGCGGATGTCGCGCAGCACCACAGCGGCGCTGACAGGGTCGGGCACGGCGATCCCCTCGGCCACCGTGCCGCCTTCACCCCGGGGGAGCGGCGGCAGGTCCTGCAGACGGCGCACCAGCGGGTCGAGCCCGGCGGACTGCACGCCGATCAGCCGCGGCAGCCTGCCATCGGCCCCGCAGAGGGAGAGCTCCCGGAAGCCTTTGGCCAGGGCTGCGATGGTCGGCCCGTCCCCGACGGGGGCGACCACCACGTCCGGCATGGTCCGGCCAAGCTGCTCCCAGATTTCGAACGCGACCGTCTTCTTGGCTTCCGTGGTGAGAGGGTTGACCCCAGTGTTGCGGTCCAGCCAGCCGAATTCCCTCGCCGCCAGGCGGGACAGATCGAAGGCGGCGGAGTAGCCCTCCGCGACCTCGAGGACATCGGCGCCGGCCGCGAGCATCAGTTGCAGCTTGAGCGGGCTGGTGCCGCGCGGGACGAAGATCACCGCTTTGAGGCCCGCGGCGGCCGCGCCGATTGCCAGGGACGAGGCCACGTTCCCGGTCGAGGCGCAGGTGACCACCTTCTGGCCGCGCCGGATGCCGGTTTCGAGCACGAGCGCCGTCGCCCGGTCCTTGTTGGACGCGCTCGGGCCACGTGCCTCGTCCTTGAGGTACAGGTGGCTTAGGCCGAGTGCGTCGCCCAGCCTCCCGGCGGTCATGAGCGGCGTGCCGCCCACCGCGAGCGGGTAGCGGATCTCGCCAGGTTCGAGCGGCAGAAGGCGGCGGTAGCGCCAGATGCCGGAGCCTTCCGCGTCCGTCGGCAGAAGATCCGGGGCGTAGCGGTAGATGATTTCGACGTGGTGGCTGCCGGGGCGGCCGGCGGCGTCATCGATGCCGGGCGCGGACTCTGAGCTGTCGTCCGGGGCGATGATCCGGATCTCCTCGATCTGCGGCAAATCGGGACACCGTCCTTTCAGTGCTGCGATGATGCGGCCAGCAGCCGGTCTGCGACATCGGCGATGTCGCCCCAGCGCTGGACCGCCTGTCGCCATTCGGCGGGTATTGCGTCCTCCCCGTAGTACGCTCCGGCCAGCTGGCCGTACACGGCACCGGTGGTATCCGAATCGTTGCCGAGGTTCACGGCAAGGTAGAGCCCGCCGAGAAAGCTGTCGCCGTGGTGGAAGGCCCAGAGAGCCGACGCCAGCGAGGAGACAACGTAGCCGCCGCCATCGATCTCGGGCGGGCGTCTGAGCTTGTAGTCGCCACGCGCGAGCGCTACGATGGCAGGCTCGAGCGGCTCATCGTGCCAGAGCCCAGGCTCAGGCGTGTAGAACTCGGCGAGCAGGTCCCGCTTCGGTACCTCCCTCAGCGCTCCAAGCTGGAGTGCCGCGAGGTAGCGGCAGGCGTCGACGGCTTCTTTGGCCCTGTGCGTCGTCTCGGAGCTCAAGCCCGCATAGGCGATCGCAGCGCGTGGATCCTGGCGGAAGAAGAGCGGGACTGGCGCCAGCCGCATGATCGACCCGTTGCCGGCGGCCATCGGATCGTCGCTGCCGCATTTGGGTCCAGGATTGCGGAGGAAGCGCTCGAGGGCATCGCGCGTCGTGCCGCCGATGTCGAAACAAGTGCCTTGGCTGCTGTATTGCCCGTCGCGCCACCAGGCCACATAGCGGCGGAGCTGGTCCTCACCGTCGAAACCACCTGAGGTGAGCAGCGAGTCCGCAAGGCAGAGCGCCATCGAGGTGTCGTCGGTGAACTGGCCTGGCAGCAGTCTGTGCGGACCGCCGCCTTGCATTTCGAACACCGGGGCATAGTGCGGGTAACGGCTGAACTCGATGCTTGCGCCAAACGCGTCCCCGACTGCGAGCCCGAGCATGGCGCCGCGGTAGCGGGCACGGAGATCCAGGGTCGTCGCCGCCTTTCAGGGTCGCTGGGCCTGCCTTCGACGCGTCTCGTCGGGCCCCTGCAGACCTCGGTGGCTTGTGAGCTCGTCCTGACAGTCTCTAACTCCGTTGCCGCAGTTCACCGTGGCCACCTCACTCGTCCACCCCGTAGGCTCGGAGCAAGGGGGCGGCGAGGTGGCAGACAAACCGGCTCCGCAGGTCTACATCCTGCGTCTGGGTAACGCAGCGCAACGAGTGGGAGAGTCTAGGGTGCGTTGGGTCTACGCGATCCAGTGCACTGATGAGGAAGTCCTGCGTCAGCAGTTCGCACTTCTCGGTTCGGCGCCCTCCCTGGGGGCGCACGAGATTCAGCAGATGCTTGCGGCATTGCCTGCCGACGCCGTCCTGGCCGGTCCCGGTGAAATCCAGGCGGCCGCCAAGAGAGACCCGGGCCTCCGCCGCGCTCTGCGAGCTGCGCGCGAGGGTCTGCGCGAGGATCCTGGGGCATCGCTGACGAACAGGACGCCTGAGCGAGACAAGGGGGCCGTATGAGGCGTGCAAATCCTGTTCGACGGAGATCCCGGCATCGACGACGCACTGGCCATCCTCACCCTGCTGCGCGAACCGGTAGATGTCCTCGCGATGAGCGCCGTGGTCGGGAACGTGCCGGTGGAGACCGGCTTTCGCAATCTACGTGATCTGGTCGCCCTGGCGGGGCGGGAGGATATTCCGGTCTTTCGTGGTGCGTCGCGCCCGCTGGTGCGCGACTACGTCTTCGACCCGATGGTACACGGCGTGGACGGACTTGGCGGCGCCAAGCTCCAGCCCAGCCGGGCGGCTCTGCAGGAGGAGCACGCCGCCATCGCCCTGGCACGCCTGCTTGCAGCGGCCAGCGAACCTGTTACGTGGGTGGCCACCGGCCCCCTGACCAATGTCGCCATGGTGCTCGGCCTTGATCCTTCGCTGGTGCGCAAGGTGCGGCGTCTTGTCGTGATGGGCGGCAGCACCTTGCGGGGCAATGTCACGCCCGCGGCGGAGTTCAACGTCTACGTGGATGCGGAGGCATGGCGGGCCGTGCTGGCCTCGGGCATCCGGCCGGTCATGGTGGGCCTCAACGTGACGCATATGGTTGGCATGCGGGCAGAGGACTTCGCTGCAGCCGAGCAGATCGATACGCCGGTCGGGCAAGTGGCGGGCACGATGCTCGCGTACTACCGCCGCGTCAGCACGGAACAAGACTGGGGCGCCCCGAAGCTACACGACGTTGTGGCGCTCCTCGGGGCTGTCTCGCCCGAACTGCTCGAGGTGCGTCCGGCCTTCGTGGATGTCGAGACAGGGAGTTCCCTGACCTACGGCATGACGGTGGCGGATGACCGTGCCGCCGCCGATCGCTGCAACTGCGACGTCGCTGTGGATGTCGACGCGGACGCGGTGAAGCGTCGCATGCTCAGGGCCTTGCGCTCCTACTAGGACTTTGTTGCGGCCTCCTTCACGCCTTGACGCGCGCGGGCGGCGGCCCTATAATCACTTGTGCTGGTGAAATCGCGGGGTAGAGCAGTCTGGTAGCTCGTCGGGCTCATAACCCGGAGGTCGCAGGTTCAAATCCTGCCCCCGCAACCAATTTTTTTGTGGTTCGGCGGCGTAGCTCAGTTGGTTAGAGCATACGGTTCATACCCGTAGTGTCGCTGGTTCGAGTCCAGCCGCCGCTACCAAACTTAGTTTGCGCGCGTAGCTCAGTTGGAAGAGCAGCTGACTCTTAATCAGCGGGTCGTAGGTTCGAGCCCTACCGCGCGCACCAAATGTGAAGATCGGAAACCCGCTCTGTGAGCGGGTTTCACGTTTTTCTCAGCGAACGCTTGCGCCAATACCTGGCATGGCGACAGGTCCGCCACTACGAAGCGCCACTAAGAGAGCGAGTCGGCAATGGAACCGCACTCGGAGAGAGAAGTGACGCTTTCCAAAGACGACTATGGCCGAAGCGGGTGACAGTGCCGTCACTGTGATCATCCGGCCGAAGTGACGATTCCCATGGCGACAGGAGTTGCTAATCGCGGTGCGAAGCCCCTCCGGGACCTACCCTTTACCCACTTCCGAGCTGGGATGAGCAGCCATCCAGGCGGCAGTGAAGATCTCGGCGCGCTGAAAGCCGCGCCAGAGAACCTTTACGCCGGGCATGCCATCGTCTTTGCGAGCTAAGAAGCCGCCGAGGCGGGCGAGCCAGATGACGGCGGTGGAGAGTTTAGGCGGCTCGGTAGGCATGTCCATGCCGGCGGTGAACTTTTTGCGGTAGATGGCGAGGTAGATGCCTTTCCATTCGGCGTCGGTGAAGACCAGGGTGGCTGGCGCGTCCGGGTTCTCGCGAGCGACGTAGGTGAGGTAGAGCACGCGCCAGGCCACGATGCAGTAGGTGGCAATGGCGTTCTCGAGTCGGCGCAACGTTTCGAACTGCAGCTTCTCGATCTGGCAGCCGCTCTTCAGGGTGTAGTGGAAGCGCTCGATCCGCCAGCGGAAGGAGTACCAGCGCACCACGGCCGCTGCCTGCTCTGCCGTTTGCGCCTGCAACGTGGTGAGCAGCACCCAGCCCAC